>NZ_JBNOKM010000011.1:0-287719 GCF_050171015.1 Paenibacillus sp. TC-CSREp1
ATTCTTCATTATACCGTTGCCGTTGTTCTCCCATGTGGACACACCTCCGTTCCTCTTATTATCCTTCCGTCCGTTAATGGGTGTCCACTTTTTATTCTAGCAACACCTGAATTCGTTAGAAAATAAAAACGTAAAATATAGCCCAAATAGCGTTTCCTGAGATCGTTAGAAGTTCCACTAGCAATCTGATTGCAATGCCGTTTGCAGCGTCCATTGTCTGATGCTTTTATCGGATACTTTGACTGCAGGAAAAGGGTATTCAAGTCAATCTGCTCTGGTCAGTTCAGTTGCAGCTACGAGGTTTCGGGCACCGTTTTCAACGTAAGTATTATAACGTAATCCATATGGACGATAGTCCAGGCGCGGGGAATTGAGGCCTTCCACGCAGCATTCTTTCAAACCAGGAGTCACCCAATAAGCATAAGTGCCGCTGAGTACCCTTGTGCAACGTTCCACGTGAAACGATTTGTAGCATTCAGGTATAAGGATTGATGCTTTGTAGCGGGGTGTGCTAGATGATAGTCCGTATCAAAAAGGGGCGATGCCGCCCCATAATGACATGGGATGCATCGCCCCGTATTTTAGTAGTGTAGTGATATTATTTTAGCATAGTTACATATTTGCCATATACATATGCTGTCCGTCCATCCACCTTCACTTTAACCCATCCGTAAGCGTGGTCTGTGCTGATGACTTCGAGCATCGTACCCTTCGGTACAGAAGTAATCACTTTGGCTTTGGAGGATGCGCCAGCACGTACGTTCAGATAAGCCGCTGTTACCCGTGCTGTTTTGCTTGAGACAGATGGAGCGGGCTTGCTGTTTCCGGTGGACGTTGATGGCTTGCCTGGTTGATTTCCATCCGGCTTCGATGTTCCCGGTGCTGGCGCTGGCTTCGCTGGAGTCACCGGTTTCTCCGGTGCAGGAGCTGCTGCTTCGTTTTTGCCGCCATCGCTGCCTTCACCGGGCTTGCCAGCTTCGGCCTTGCGAGCTTTGTTTAGCTGCTGATAGAATGCGCCCTTCGTTTTCACACCTTTGAACAGCGCTGCATCGACTCCGGCTTTGAAAGACAAGGCTTCAATCTCATCCGCAGTTACAGCGTCCAGAATATTAATGGAGGCAATGTTCGTATATTTGCCGTCTTCCGTTGTTGGCACGGACATCACACCATCGTTAATCAGCTCAACAACATCTGCACGTTCTGGTGCAGTCAGGTCTACGCCGGTGATTTTCCAATTGTGCTGAATCTTCGGCTCATAGACCCCTTTCATGACATCCTTCAGATAGGCAATCGACAGATTGCGAATGGTCCCTTGGATCTCACCGAACGCCGAAGCATCCTTGGAGGACCAGAGCTGTGTGAACTTACGCCCTTCGAGCGCCCCGCCTTTGGCAATTAACGCTTCCATCCGGTATGCATTCATACCGAGTTTGAGGTCGTCCGCTGCCTGAACGGCTTTACCATTGCTATATTTCAAGTTCGTAATCCGGCTGCCATACGGCTTGGTCAGATCAATCTCATAGGTTACACCGCCGAAGAAATCATCCGTACTGTACTTGGAAGCGCGGCGCTTCGGATCGAAACTGATCGTGACGTCTCCAGGGCGTGTAGAATTAAAGTATCCCGCAGACCATTCCATATAATCCTTCAGATCACGTCCAGTCACTTCATATACGGTCACTTCACCAAAAGTGTACTGGTAGTTGAACGCAATATCCTTTTTCTTGATCGGGCCTACATCGAGCTTGGCCTTGTCATTATCAATCTGATGTGCAACCACATCGGCGTTACTGTAATGCAGCATGACTTCGGTGAAAAAGTCAGAAAGGGGGGTCTCCTGAATCTGTACCGCTGGAATGCCCTTAATCTCATCTGCGGGAACCAGATTGGTTCCTTTCAGCTCAGCTACCTCAATGTTGGCATCCGCACGAGCGAACTCGTGAAATGGATGTAAGGTTTGTTCCAAGGCAGGATCGGATATTTCATACGTGCCATCTGCTTTTTTGACAGCGAGTGCCTTGGCTTCCTTGTTCTTGAGCACGACCTTGCCGTCCTCTTTGGCAAATTTCAGGTCGATGCGAGACAGATGTGTACCATATTTGTTCGGCTCGGAGATCAGCACCCCGTTTACCGTCTGTGATTCAATCAGTTGATGCATGTGTCCGGCAAAAATAGCAGCCAGCTCCGGGTTGGCCTTGGCGATATCTGTCACCCCGGTTCCCGGTTTGCCATTCTCGTTATCCAGCCCCATGTGCATGAGTCCAACCATCACGTCCACTTTGCCTTTCAGCTCGGCAATCGCTTTGCGAGTCTCCTCGACCGGGTCCTTGACGGTGACACCATCCAGATGATTGGTTCCTTTCTCAAACTCGGTAATCATCGGGGTGTTCATGCCAATGACACCTACTTTGATGCCATCCCGCTCAATAATCGTGTATGCAGGCATGTAACGGTCACCGTTTTCTTTGAAAATGTTACCGACAAGCGCCTGGCCCTTGAACTGGGAAGAAATCTTCTCCAGCACGTCCAGACCAAAGTTAAACTCATGGTTGCCCATAACCCAGGCATCATAATTCATTTCATTCATCGCAACCATCATAGGAGACTGCGGCTGATCGTTGAACAGCTCGGCAGAGTTATCCTGAATCATATCTCCGGCATCCAGCAGAATCGTGTTTGGATTTTCGGAGCGGACTTTTTTCACCATCGTGTAGAGCTGAGTCATGCTGCCGGACGGATTAGGCCCATCGAGTGCATAGTCCCATGGCATAAACCGACCGTGAATGTCAGAGGTACCCAGCAGAGTAATGGTGGTTTCCTGATCGGTCTCAGCCGCGTGAGCGCTTTCCGAGGCGAGCGGTGTGAGCAGCAGGGATGTGCCTAAGAGAACGGATAAAGACCAACTGGCGAAACGTTTCAAACCGTGTGTACGCATGTGTAATCTCCCTTGTGATGTACATAAGTTGAACCAAAGATATTTACCCATACACTTCGATGACAGAATAACCTTCCAATCGCTGTTATCCCCAGATTTTTTGGATTCCCTTTTTGCAAGGGGAAAATCTGGTGATAAAGGCGACCGCTTCGCTTCTTCAGGTTTTTTCTGTCCTCTCCGTTCCGGTGTAAATAAATAGCTCGACTTATGTAGTGTGTGTATTTTATATGTATCATTTCATACTAGAGAAACATCAGCGGAATGTAAACGCTCATGTAACGTTTATGTTCGAACTGGATGAATTGTGTGTAGTACCAAGAATGAAAAAAAAGTATACTTTTCAAAGAAAGTGGTATGATTTTTCTGTGTATAAAACCAAAATTATCCATTATGATGTCTTTGTAAGCGCTTTAAAAATAAACCAAGCCAAGGAGGAATATTATGTTGAAGTCCAAATGGTTCAAGACGGTAGGTACGCTTGCTCTGGCAGGTGTGCTGGCTACGTCAGTCGCGGTGGGCAGTGTCAGTGCCGGACTCGCTAAGGGCAGCAAGTTCCTGGGGAACATTATTGCTGGTCAGGTTCCATCCAATTTCAGTCCATACTGGAATCAGGTGACGCCAGAGAACTCCACCAAGTGGGGAGCTGTAGAAGGCACACGTAATGTGATGAACTGGGGCCAGGCGGATATGGCTTATAACTATGCCAAACAGAACGGTTTCCCTTTTAAATTCCATACGCTTGTGTGGGGTAGTCAGGCGCCTAACTGGATTAACAATCTTTCAGCGGCGGATCAGAGAGCAGAGGTGCTTCAATGGATCAGAGCGGCCGGGCAGCGCTATTCTCAAGCAGAGTTTGTTGATGTGGTCAATGAGCCATTGCATGCGAAGCCAGCCTTCCGCAATGCCATTGGTGGAGATGGGCAGACGGGCTGGGATTGGGTAATCTGGTCATTCGAGCAAGCAAGACAAGCCTTCCCGAACTCCAAATTGCTGCTCAACGAATATGGCATCATCGGTGACCCTCCGAAAGCAGATCAATATATCCAGATCATCAACCTGCTCAAAAACAGAGGCCTGATTGATGGCATCGGCATTCAAGCCCACTATTTCAATATGGACAACGTATCCGTGAGCACGATGAATACAGTACTGAACAAACTGGCTGCAACAGGTCTGCCAATCTATGTGTCCGAGCTGGACATTACTGGCGATGACAACACTCAACTGCAGCGTTATCAGCAGAAATTCCCTGTTCTGTGGAAGCACCCTTCGGTTAAAGGCATCACACTGTGGGGTTACAACCAGAACCAAACATGGGTTAGCGGTTCCCACCTGGTGAACAGCAATGGCACAGAGCGTCCTGCAATGCAGTGGCTGAAATCCTACATGGCAAACAATCCTTAAACCGACCGAGGCTTAACGCTGTCCATGACTTTAATGATATCAGCAAAAGTATCGATGCTTTCAACAGCATAACGCATCAACGGCTTTATGCAATTCAGCGGCTTCAACGATTTCAAGAAACTCTACCACTTGATCTCGACCTGAAGTCTTGAATCAATAGTCTTATCCCCAAAAGAAGCCTGTCCCATCGTCTTGTGGGACAGGCACTTTTATATTCGCATACATGTCATCATGAAGAAAATTACTCAGAGGTTCCCTCAGCAACACCCCCATAAATGCATACACTCACCACTTCATCTACACATGCCCGTTTAATTTGCTGTAATGACCATGCTGTTAAATGAATCGGCTTCCAGCTGCACATGAATGGTCTGTCCTTCGGTAAGGGTAAGGTGAAGATCACGTCGATCTGGGAACGGATTGTTAACGACGATAACGAGACTGTTGTCCGGGTTGCGGAAAGCAACCGCTTTGCCGCTCCAGGGTCCCGAAAGCCCTAGCCGACGGGCACCGTTGACGATATGATGAGCAAAATGTTTCATTACATAATACTCGGGATTTCGAATAACCTCCTTGCTCTCTGGATCAACCGTGATCATGGAATTTTGCTCCCAGCCCCATGTACTGCGGCCCCTTGGCTCCAGCACCATATTCCAGTAGATGTAGGCGTTGACACCGTTGCTGAAATAATGCTGGTACAGGTTATATACATGCTTGGCATAGTTCCAGGAGTTGTTGCCATCGCCGCATTCGTTCTCCGTCTGCATATAGCGCAGTTCGGGATAACTTGCCACCGTGCGCTGAATGGCATGTTTGCCCGCCCATTGATATCCGACTCCTTTAATGTAGGAGTATGCTTTCGGATCGCTGAGCACCAGTCCGGCATACTCGTCAAAGCCGGTTGTTTTCTTCTTCATCAGTTCTTCCCAAGGGTCAGGGGCGTTAATTGTTCCAAGCCAAATCTCCGTATCCAGACCATGTTTGTCAAAGGCAGGTCCCAGATAATCCGCGATGAATTCGCGCAGCTGCTCGCCTGTCCACATGCAGGAAGGGAACTTCTGATCTGCAATCACTTCATTCTGCACATGCACCTGATGAATGGTAATGCCAGCCTCGCGGTACGCCTCAACAAACTTTACAAAATAAAGGGCGTAAGCCTCCAGAATTTCCTTTTCCCAGCGCAGGGTGCCGTAGTTGTGGGCTTTCGGGAATTTCATCCAGGTTGGGGGGCTCCAGGGCGACGCGAAGAGCTGCAGGTCCGGGTTATAACGCAAAGCTTCCTTGATATAAGGGATCAGATATTTGAAATCTCGTTCGATGGAAAAATGGTCCATAGCCAAATCTCCGTCTACCTCGTTGTGGCTGTACCACTGCTCTGCATAATCACTCGCGCCAATAGGCAGGCGGCAGATTGTAAACCGATGCTCTCCTTCCGGGTGGAAAAGGGAATGAAATACCTCGTGACGCTGCTCATCACTCAAGTGAGCCAAGGCGAGATACCCCAGCTCGTTAAAACAGCCGCCAAACCCTTCCACCAGTTGATGCTGCTCTCCAGTTAACTTCAGGTTAGCGCTTTCATTTGTGGGTGCAGAAGATAACTCGTTCCATGGATTGTCAGGGGTCGTGGAATAACCTTTAAACCTATATGTCATATGATGCTCCTCCTAATCTGTTCCTCAGTAACCGTGTAATTACGTTCAGTATAACAACTTACGTTGCAAAAGCAGATATGCTAAACCGCGCAATATTTACCCAAATCCAAGGTCATATGGATGGAATGAAGGAGTGATATAACATGGGAAAATAACCCCCTACACACATCGAACCTGCTGATGCCAGTTCAAAAGAGCTTTGGAGGGCTTACAGCGTGACATGCCCTGTTCCTTACCAAAGCAAAACTCGAAAACCCCGCTGATGGTTCAGGCGGGGTTGTGAGATGGGCGGCAGTATCTAAATCTATAGCTGCTCTCTGCTGCTCTGCTATTGCTTTGCTACGGTGTCGTCTGAGGAATCATACCCTCAGGCTCCGGTTTATTTTCAAAGATCAGAATGGTTTTATTGCTGGCCATATATCCAACCGTGGTATGAAGCTGCTCTGAGATAAAACGGATCGGAACATAGGTAATGCCATCCTTCATCAACAGCGGGGCATCATTCATGACAATCTCATCTCCCACGGCAACCTGTTTACTGCCTACACTCCAGCGGATCATCTCATCGTCATGGGTGATTGTGGCTTCACTGGTGCTGCTGTCCCAATTCACACGAGCATTCAGATGCTCGGATACAAAGCGGAGAGGCACGTACGTCCGGCCTTCGCTAATAAAAGGAGCCGCATCTAGTGAATAGGCATTATCACCCACATATGCCGTGGTGGAGCCTTCGATCAGGCGCTGAAAACGCCCCTGCGGTGTCCGCTTCTGCTCCCGTACATTCATCTGGTTAAGCAGACTCATCGTATAGCTTCCGCTGCTCACATCCAGATAATTATGTTGAACGGTGAGTCCGGGGGACTCGGGCTCCGCCGCCGCTTGCCGCGTTCCTATGGACACTGAAGCGGAGGCAGAGATGCTGTCAATGCTCTGTGGTTCAGCACTCTCGAGCGTGAATGATAAGTCCGAGATCGGCGTCAAGTCCCATATCCGGTTGTTGGATAGCTTGAGCACACTCAGGCTGGTGAACGTGCGCAGAGGTTCCAGATCATAAATCTGATTGGATTCGGCATTCAGCTCCTTCAAGCCGTTCAATGCTGCAATATCGTTCAGATGCTGAATTTGATTGCCCGAAATATCCAGTGTGCGCAAATGTGTCATGTGGCTTAACGGTTTAAGATGGGATATGTGGTTGTTGGACACATTCAGCTCTCGCAACGAATCAGGCATATCTGTGAAAACATCAAGTGAAGAGATATGGTTGTTAGCTATATTTAACTGCTCCAGCTTGGTTTGAGTCGCTAGTGGTGTAAGGTCTGTAATGACATTGTTCGCAATCTCCAGCCATTGCAGCGAATGCAGTTCTGCTAAAGCATCGAGACTGGCAATCTTGTTGCCGCTGGCATGCAGTGTATGTAATCTTGGGAATGAACGCACAACGTCAATAGAGCTGATAGAGTTATTGCTGACATACAATCGCCCGAGCTGCTGCAGTGCGGCCAGCGGCTGGATCGATGTAATGTAATTGTTACGAACGTCGATCTCTCTTAGCTGGGTTAGATGCTCCAGCGGTGTAAGGTCCGAAATTTCATTACCGTAGAGGCGCAGATGGGTCAAATTCACGGCGTGTTCCAGCCCGGACAGACTCTGAATACCTGCGTTGCTCAGATCAACTACACGCAGTTGTTTCAGATCGGCAGAAGTCAGCGGCTCCCCTACAGGAATATTTAATATCAGCTTCAGTCCGTCCTCCAGTGCCGGGTCTTTGACGAGATGCTCCTCCGTATCAGAGACGTCATAGGCCAGCGCTTGTCCTGCGGAGCTGATGCTTAGAATACAGATGAGCAATAACAGAGTGAATCTTCTCATTACATGCCTTCCCTCCAAATCTTGTACATAGTAGTGGAGACCGTGCTTTTTCAAACGCAGCATTCGAACGATATCTAAAACTGCCTCAGCAGTTTCTTGAAGACTATAGTTTAATTCATCTGTATAAATTTGAACTAAAGAAACGACATTATGCCGCTTAACGATCCATGATCGTCAAAGATCGCTGTAATGGGGCAAGAATACCAGCCTTGGCAGGCTGTTTCAGTCGAAGAGAGAAGGCTAACGATCCCCATAGAGCTTATTTTCCCTGAATCAGGGACATTTGAAATCTAACGATCCTCAGAAAGCTTATTCCATTCGAAATCCTGAAAAATAAGCCTGATCAAGCTGATTTCAGCACAATAGCGTCTCTGGGGATCGTTAGAATTTTCCAATGCCCGAATATGCCGAAATAAGGCTTCTCCTGATCGTTAGCGCTCACAGTAGAGGGTGGCTGACTTGCACTTGCCATGAGCGATGCACGATATTGGACTAATGTGCCTGGATTGATGAGTATATTGGAGTGGATTGTGTAAAATCTTTAGTTCAACTCATCTAGTTATTAACCTATCTTGAGGAAAAAGGAACAATTCATTTATGAACAAGTACCTCTATATACTTTTATTCGATATGATCGGGCTTTAGCCCTGCACTTTTTCAACATAAATTTGCAGCCAATCCAACCTGTTATCTTCAGCCACCTATTCAACCTCCCGGGAAAGCGGGTATACATGTACAGATGCGATATGCAGAGGGGGAGAGGGAGCCTATGAAGAAAGCGATGATCATCAGCAATCCGTCGTCAGGTCAAGAAAAGGCGGAGCAATACGTGTCGCAGGTGCAGACCATTCTGGAATCCAGGGGCTACGCTGTATCGGTTAATGAAACGGCAGGGGAAGGGGATGCTACGAATTACGGAGCGGATGCCTGTAAGGGCGGCTGTGATCTGGTGATCTCCATCGGAGGAGATGGCACACTGCATGAAACGATTAACGGAATGATGGATCAGGAGCACCGTCCAACATTAGGGATCATTCCGCTAGGCACAGTCAATGATTTTGCACGAGCATTACATATATCACTTGACCCGGATGAAGCGATTGAACAGCTGCGCTCGGAACGGATTCGATCTGTAGACCTTGGCATGGTCAATGATCAGCTCTTTGCCAATGTGGTGGCTGCCGGTTCGCTGGCAGAAGCTTTGTTCTCTGTATCATCAGAAGAGAAGTCGAAGCTGGGCTCCTTTGCTTATGTGAAGGAAGGGCTGAAGGATCTGGTGAACACACCCGCAAGTGTGATGACTATCGAATATGACGGACAGCGATGGGAAGGAGAGGCCCCTCTTCTGGTAGCGGCACTAACGAACTCGGTCGGCGGGTTTGAGAAGATGTCACCCGATGCGGAGGTGGATGACGGGCTGATTCACTGCTTTGTGATTCGCAACATCGGCATGCTGAACAGCGTGACCTTAGGTACGTCATTGATCTTTGGCAATCTGAAGCATCATAAGGACGTGCATTATTTTACGGCAAAAGACGTGCGTGTACACTCAGGAGACATGATTCGTACCAATGTAGACGGGGAAGAAGGGCCTGCCTTGCCGATTCATCTTCGGGTGCTGCCGCAATATATTCAGGTCATTGTGCCTGAAGAAACGTAGAGCGAACGCATTACAGAGCATTTCTCCATATAATTATGGGGAAAATCTATTGAAACCGATTGCATATATGTGTCACAATCATAGACGGAAGACGGGTATGGACATATGGACATGCATATATGTATCTGTCTCACATGCATTAAACTATTTTTGAATCTGGAGGGGAAACATCTTGAGAACCATGAAGCTGGGCAGCAGCACACTCGATGTGCCTGTAGTTGCTGTAGGTTGTATGCGAATCAATTCATTGGATAGTAAGGACGCGGAGCATTTCGTACGTTCTGCGATGGAAGCAGGTGCAAATTTCTTTGATCACGCCGATATTTATGGCACAGGAACATGTGAGGAGATTTTTGCCGATGCTGTGCAGATGAATCCCCAAGTTCGTGAAAATCTGATTCTTCAATCCAAATGTGGTATTCGCAAAGGTATGTTTGATTTCTCCAAAGAACATATCCTGAATTCCGTTGATGGTATATTGCAGCGTCTGAGAACGGAATATTTGGACGTGTTGTTGCTGCACCGCCCGGATGCGCTCGTTGAGCCAGAGGAGGTAGCCGAAGCTTTCGACCAGCTGGAGCGTGAGGGGAAGGTACGTCACTTTGGTGTATCCAACCAGAACCCGAACCAAATAGCACTGCTGAAAAAATATGTGAAACAGCCGCTGGTAGCCAACCAGCTGCAGATGAGCATTACCAATACAACGATGATCGACAGCGGCATCAACGTGAATATGGAGAATGATGCTGCGGTGAATCGCGATGGCAGCATTCTCGACTACTGCCGTCTGCACGACATTACGATTCAGCCGTGGTCGCCATTCCAGTATGGATTCTTTGAGGGTGTTTTCCTGGGCAATGAGAAGTTCCCGGAACTGAATGCCAAAATTGATGAAATTGCCGCAAAGTATGATGTCAGCAACACAACGATTGCGATTGCCTGGCTGCTTCGTCATCCGGCACATATGCAGCCGGTGACAGGCACAATGAACATTGGACGTCTGCTGGATTGTGTGAAAGCGAGTGAAATTCATCTCACTCGTCCAGAGTGGTATGAAATCTACCGTGCGGCAGGTAATGTGCTGCCTTAAACTGCAATCAACACGAGCCCTGGCGGCTCGTGTTTTTTCGTGCGTACTTTAGGGCTTTGAAGAGGAGCCCTTTATGATATAAAATATGGGTACGTACTTTTATGAGGTTAAAGGATTAAATTGTAATTAATACAAATTAGTTGAAATTATTTTGTTGAAAAGCACACACAAATTACATATAATTACTTTTGCATACCGACAATCTCGTTTTTGGTGTTTTTATTTTGGAGGGTGGTGTTCCATTGGAGCCGACAACCACGATACGCGATCATTTAGAACGTTATCTGAAGCGTGAACAGATGTCGATCAGTCTTTTTTCAGAGCTGTCTGGTATTAATTCAGGCACACTCAGCAACATTTTGAATAAAAACCGACCGATCTCCATGCAGCAGCTGGATCGTATTACGATGGCTATGAAGCTTGAAGCAGGTCATTTCTATGAGCTGTATATTGATGAGTGCTTTGTGCATGCAACACCGGATTGGCGCAGACTTGGGCCTTTCCTGCATCGCTGTGCCGAGCTGGATAAGCTGGACTGTATCGAAGAGGTTGTTCGTCTGATGATGGATAATTTATCATATATCCCGTTGTTATTTGAATTGGCAGAGGAATTCTATCATGATGGCAAAAGGAAACCCGCAGCTCTTTTATATGAAACGATCGCCGAAAGTGAGAAGATGCAGCATTCCGAGCGGCTTGCGCTTTGTCAGTACCGCCTTTTCAAGCTGGGGCTGACCAATGACCAGCAGCGGAATGTCATTATTGCCGCCCAGTTTGAATATTACGTGGATCGGCTGGATGAACGCTATCAGTTGGATGCATTGAATGAATTAATTAATGCTTTTGCCTCTCTTCACAGATGGAGTAAAGTGCTGGAGTTATCCGAGAAGTTACGAGTAAAGGCCACGATTCACTATGAATTGAATGGAAGAAGAAAAGCGGAAGAAACAAAGCGACCTGTTATTTTTTATGTTATGTATGCCTACTTGGCTTCAGGCAGTGCTTATTTTCATTTAGATAACTATGAGATGGCCTTGAAATATGTGGAGTTATACTCCGATTCCAGCTGGGTGAAGGACTCTGATCAAGAAGAATTGGTTGTAATTCAGCAATTTCAGGAATGGGCAGAGGGGAATCGTTATATATATCAATTAATGGCTGGTCAATTTGAGATATTGCCCCATTATCTGGCCTACATCTCAACGAAAGAGAATGAGATATTTCCTGCATTATGTGATATTGTCACGGCAGCCAATCGCTACGATATGGATATTGATGAGGTGTTAGAGCAGTACGCCCCACATTTCACTTATCAGGAGCAAAGCAACCGGATTGGGAAGGTTAGCAAGCAGGTAACGGACGATCGTTATGTCCGTCTTTTGGCTGGGTTAGGCAGGTACTATCTTAAGAAAGACCGCTATGCGGAGGGTTTGAATTTTGTTCTGGATAGCTTGAAGTTCTCTATTGAAATTAGTGATGGACGAGGTATGCTTAGAAGTATCGGACTTTTTGAGCAATACAGGGATTATGCGTCCGATACAGCTATACAGCAATACAAAATCTTGATTGGTGAGGTGCAGAAAATCAATGAAGAAAAAGCTGGCTTTGCTGATAGTTACTTGTAGTATACTGGTGAGCGTTTTGCCACCCCTCATGGGAGCATCCCCGATTCAGGGGAACCCGAACCCTCCAATTAACCGAACATTCGATCACGGTTTAGGGACATAAGCCTGAGCCGCCAGAGCGTATCTGACATCGTTCAGATGCGTTCTTTTTGTGTGCAATGAACCATTCAAGGTGTAATAACAACCAATAAAAAACATCTGTCATACCCCCATCAATCTATTGATTGGCATAATAATCTAAAATATGACAAAAGGAGGGGGGACTATGGATCGTATGGAATTAAAATCACAGATTGAAGAAGCGAGACAACAACTGCATCAGGTGCATTTGCAATACGGGAGCTTGCTTCATCCTGAAGTGATCAGACAGTCCGTAGTACTCGATGCCCTGCTGAATCAATACAATCGAATGTGTGTGGAGAAATGGATGAATTAAGTATGGCCTATTTACAATATGGTTTTTGTATACTATAGTTAGTTACATGAGTAACTAACCAACTAACTAACTAGATGATCATACGGAATGAAGAAGTAAAACAGGTGATGCAGTTTTTGATTACAGATGACAGATCCAGATTGAAGGCTCGCCAATTATTAATTCGAATGAAAGTTGGAAACAGATGAAATCGACTTTGGATGAATCCCAGCCTATTTTTCATCAGATCGCCATGATGATCATGGATGATATTGTGGAAGGCAGATTGAAGGTGGAAGAGCAGGTACCCTCGACGAATGAGCTGTCCCGTTTTTACAATATTAATCCGGCCACAGCACGAAAGGGACTGCAGGAGTTGGTAGACAAAGGCATCATATATAAACAGCGAGGTGTAGGCATGTTTGTTACCAAGGGAGCGAGAGAAGCGCTGCTCGTTGAGCGGAAACAGCATTTTTACGAAGAATACATCAAACCTTTACTTGAGGAAGCAAGACGCATACGAATGGATGAGGACATGATCATTGATCTGATTCGTGGCAAAAAGGATAAGGAGCGTGAATTATGATTCATATGGAGCAGGTATGTTACAGCTATCAAAAGAATAAACCCCCTATTCTGAACAACGTCACTCTGCATGAGCATGAACCCGTGATCGGGGCGATCTGGGGAAGAAACGGGGCTGGCAAAACAACGCTGATGAGCCTGCTCGCCGGGCACAACCGCCCTGACCGTGGAACGATTCAGGTGATGGGTCAGGATCCATACAATAATCTGTCTGCACAAGGGCATCTCTGTTATATTCAGGAGAATCATCCGCTCGGGAAAAACTGGACAATACATGATCTGCTTACCATCGGCTCACATTTTCATGCACAGTGGGATCAGCAGCTGGCCCAGCGGCTAATTGAGGCATTCGAGCTGCCTTCCAAACAGAAGATCAGCAAATTTTCGAAGGGCATGAAGACTGCGGCACAGATTATACTCGGACTGTGCAGTCATGCGAGTGTGACAATTATGGATGAGCCGACCAATGGGCTCGATGCCGAGAAACGGAAGCTGTTCTATGAAGTATTACTGGAAACCTATGAAGAAAATCCAAGGCTCATTCTGATATCGACACATCACATCGAAGAGGTACAGCCATTATGTGAGAGTCTTATCGTGGTACATCAAGGGAATATATTCATTCATCAGCCTATGGAGCAGATGCGCGAGCGTGGAGTTCTTCTAACAGGGTTATTTCAAGATGTTGAAGAGGCGGCTCAAGGTGCTGCAGTTATTGAATCCGCCCGATTAGGTACGAACAGCAAAGTGATGATTGATGACGTGTATTCGAAGGATTGGAAGGCGAAGGCTCAGCAGTACGGACTTTCGATTGAAAAAGCATCGCTACAGGAATACCTGGTCCATGTGACCCGGCAGCAGGAGGGGATGAAGGTATGAATGCGATCAAAGGAACCAACCGAATGATCTGGGATGATATGCGTTTGTATCTGACCATCTTTACCTCGATTGCACTTGGACTGACAGCCATCTATGTGGCTATTGGTTTTCTGTTTCATGTCAGCTATACCTCGCAATTATTCGGGCCGATGTACGGAGGAATCTGTACCTTCGCGATAGCAGGTCTGATCACACTCTATCCGGTAGCCATTGGTATGGGCAGTACACGGATTCAATTTATGAAATCCTTTTATATCATGGGAGCCGGGATGGTCGCGGGTACAATGGTCATTCTGCATGTAATCTACTTGATCGTTCATCTGCTGAATACCGCAGGATGGCTGGAGGTTACATTGTTTCAACCGGGGATGCTCTATTCTTCCGATTACCTTGTGCTTCCGTATCTCTGGATGGACTTGATGCTTGGTTTTCTGGTACTTGGCTTGACTGTTTTCCTGACGGTGTGCTGGATGAGGCTGGGAATGCGTAATTTTCTGTTTCTGTTGTTTGGCTTCGGCCTGGTAATGTCGCTGGTGGTTGCATTTGGAGATATGAGACAATTCACGCTCTGGATTGCCTATCAAAATCGAATGCTCGTATTTACGGTGCTGGGTGTAATCGGCGGCGCGCTGCTTCTGTCCACCTATCCCATGATGAAGCATGCTCCGTTGGTACGCAAAAGCAGCAAGGATTGAACAAGCAGGAGCATAGACGCTTAGGGTGCAACTGCAAAATTTTGTGATAAGCAGCATTCATCTGATGTATGTAAAAAGACAAAAAATGAACACACGTCATCAGTACGCCCATAACTGAATGCATATAAGAAAAACACGAGGGAGCCTCTGCTCACCTCGTGTTTGCTTTATTTTCGTTAAGCCTGCGCCTGTGGTTTGAAGCCTTCCTCCTGAAGATATTCGCCAGCTTCGCTGCGGGACTCGAAGGCCATCTCCAGATCGTGGCCGGCGTACACACACCACATGTCATTATCGTATTTCAGCGTAAGGGTGTTCCCGTGCTCATCGATCCAGATTCCGCCGCCAGTCGAGAGTTTGGGTGCTGCTGATCCCTGCATGTCAGTTTTTTCTTTTGGTGATTCTGCTGGTGCGTCCGGGTTGTAGGACATCGCCTTGAGAGTTGCATCCAGCAACGAACGCAGTTCCGCTTCGGAGTAATCACGAATATTAACGAAGCCCTTGGCATCGGTCTCGTATTCCGGCAGCAGCCCTGCATAGATATAACCGTTACCGTTGGGGTGAATATGGAGTGCTACAATCTTTTTCTCATATGCGCTGTCTTCGTAGTGGAAGTTCACACGTCCCAGGGAAACCTCTTTGCGATGCAGCTGGGGATACGACTCCAGAATTTCGAGCTTTTGTTCAACGTTAAGCATAGTTGCCTCCTGTTAATGTTAGGTAGTGGGATTATACCACAGGTGGAGGCGGGAAACATCTTCTGCTCATGGGCGGTGTGGGAGGTGAGGCTTTATGAGCATATCCTGCTATAGAGCTGTTAAAATGCTGCGTCCAAGCACTCTCAAATGCTCCATCACTTGCAGATAAGGATAGGGTCCATAGCTTATTCGTGCTACGCCCAGTGCGGCGAGCTGCCCGGGAGAAGGCTCCTGGGCGGTTACCATCACGTTGACAGGAAGCGGCGAATGCTCGCACAGCTCTTGAATCAGACGTTGATCCTGGAGTCCTGGAACGAAGAGACCACTTGCGCCAGCTTCTGCATAAGCTTTGCATCTTGTGAGTGCTTCGTGAACCAACGCATCATTATGCTGTTCGGCAGCATGCTGTAGAAATAAATCGGTTCGCGCATTGATAAAAAGCGGAATGCCTGTCTGTTCTGCCGCTTCCCGGGCGGCCCCTAGTCTCAGAATTTGCTCTTCTACACTGTACATCCCTTCACCAGCAGGCAGCTGATCTTCAATATTGATGCCAACCGCTCCATGTTCGATAACGAGTATCACATTTTGCTTCACTTCTGACACAGACCTGCCATACCCTCCCTCTATATCGATCGTTACAGGCAGATCAACACTGCTTGTGATACGTGCCAGGTTAGCCAGCACCAAAGGGAAAGGCAAAGCTTCTCCATCCTGCTCCCCGTGTGCAGCAGCAACGGACCAGCTGCCCGTAGCAATAGCCGCGGCCCCGGCAGATTGAATGGTCTGTGCACTTCCTGCATCCCATACATTAACCAGGATGAGAGGATTTCCTTTTACATGATATTGATGAAATTGTTCTGCCTCCTCTCGTAACGTGTTCTTTATAACGCTCATCTGTATTCACTCCCTTATCATTTTCAACGTTTAATGTTGCTATGGACTATTCTTTGTTTTGTTTCTCGTGCTTGAGCAGCCAGTCTTTGCGTGTCAGTCCTCCACCGTATCCGCCCAGTTCTCCGCTTGAATTAATGACACGATGGCACGGAATAACAATGGCCAGCTGATTGGCTCCATTCGCCTGTGCTACCGCCCGGTATGCCCCCGGCTTCCCGACGGCATTAGCAATCTCTTGGTACGACCTTGTTTCCCCGGCTGGAATCGCCAGTAACGCATCCCATACCTGCTTCTGAAATGGTGTTCCTAAACAGAACAACGCTGTGTCGAACGTTGTCCTTTGGCCGTCGAAATACTCCGTTAATTCCCGTTCAATGGATTGAATGGGCGCTGTTGTGCCAGGCACGATGGCAGAGCGGGTCCGTTTGCGCAGACGTTCCACCTCACGTTCCAGTCCTCTGCGGTCAACGAATTCAAGCAGATACAGTGCTTGTTCGTCAGCGACAGCCATCATCGGACCAAGTCTTGTATCGATCCAGGCCGCCTTCAGCACCCGCTCTTCATCGACCTGTGTCGGGGCAGCGCCCATGATTCGTGAGAAGGCATCTCTAAATCCGCTGCTGGATTCATATCCGGTGGAGAGCTGACTATCAATGACTGTGCGCCCCGAGCGAATATGCTTGAGAGCTAGTCCCATTCGCCGGGCACGTGCATATGCAACAAAGGTCATGCCGAATCTTTTTTTGAACTGTCGACGGGCTGTTGATTCATCAATAGACAATGCCCTGAAATCTTGTGCCTTCCAACGCTTCTCAGGCTCCTTCTCTACAGCCTCCACCAGCATGCGTACTACATCAGACACGTGGTTGGGATGAGACAAGGGGCGGCAGCGTTGGCATGGACGGAAGGATGCAAGCAGGGCCTGCTCCGCAGTTTCGTAAAATTCACAGTTCTCAAACTTCGGTTTCCGGGCTGGACAGGTAGGACGACAGAATACCCCTGTTGTTTTGACTCCGACATAAAACAAACCTTCATATTCTGAATCTTTGGCCACCAGCGCCGTATAGTATTGTTTCTTCAGCTCCGCAGAGATCATCAACTGCACGTCCTTACTTCATTAGAATCACAATCTTTCCCTTATTATAGGTCAGGTTAACCGATGCCATCGCCGAAAATCAGGCATTTATTCTGCTGTACACTGCGGTTTATTTCAAAATAAAGAGATTGTTCAGAATTTGTTTAGAATCAAGTGATAGTATAGACCTATATAACAGATTAAAAGGTAGTATTAATTGCCTAATTCATGTAGAAAAAGAGAGAAAATTCGCGTTGTTAGACGAAATGGATATAGGTAATCAAGCTTAGGATTAGCGAATAAAGGAAGATGAAGCTCGGGGGTTGATGAAAAGATGAGATATTCCACGTACAAAAGTATTCATGAGCACGGGCAGGCCTTGCCTGCAAAATCAAGTATTTCTTATGTGAAGTCCCATTCTTTGCACCAGATGACGCATGGAGCCTTAATCAAGATGCTGATTACCATTAGTGTGTTTATTGCGGGCTGCAGTGTGGTGTTTACTGCTTCAGCGGGGGACGAGCCAGTTGTGTTGAATCAGCAAGTTGTTGTCACATCAGGAGATACGTTATGGAGCATTGCGCTTGAATACAAACCGGAACAGATGGATACGCGGATATATGTCGAAGCGCTCAAAGATGCCAATCGACTGCAGCATGGTACCATTCAAAGCGGACAAGTGCTGAGCTTGCCACAATTTCAACGGTAACTACAGGCAGTTGACTTATTGTGTCTTTTCTCTTTGTTACGCATACGTATTTATACATGATCTTCGAATAGACCGTATCATCTGAATTTTAATCTCATTTACATAATATGGAGCTTCATGAGGAACGATATGGTGTAGTGATGAATAGGGTTCATATTCGAAGTCATGTATGTTCAGGCATGCGTAGGAACGAAGGGAGAAGAGTGGAGTATGAATCAAATGCTTAACAGAATGGTGTTATACACAGCCGTATTGTGTGTAGTCCTTGTCGTTATTGCATGTGGTGCTAAAAATAATAAGGAGTCTGTTCAGGAGCATGCCTACCCGCAGTCCAAACAACCGATAGAGGAAGCGGGACAGACGGCTGTACCGAATGCAGAGGCCAAGAACAAAGCCAACGGGGACAGTGCTGAAGGTCAAGAGAGCAAAATCAGGACACAGTCTGAAGCCGAGGCATCCTCGGATGAAATCCGGATTGTCATTGACCAGTCTAATAAGCCGATGAAGGGTAACAGCTTTGATTTTGCGATCAAGCAGGTACCGAAGGGTTACTCCTTAACGGAGATGCGCTGGACATCCAACACGGTCACGATTGTAAACTCTCTGGAGGAAGCCATTGAGCATGGCAAGAACGGGGAAGACGGTTTTTATTTAAGTGGTAACGGGCAGTATTCCGGTTTTATCTATTCAGACGAGATGAAGGGTGAACGTGGGAAGGCGATATTTGTATTTAACAATGAAAAGGGCAATGTGCTGATGTCCGAGAAGGAGATTCGTCTGAAGTAGTTAGAAAGCCCATTACATGAACTGAATATAGCAAAGGCCAGGAATAAGCTTCCTGGCCTTTTAGCTGTCTTGTAACGCAGGTTTCTACATAAAATCAAAGAAATATCGAACAACGTGGAACATCACCGGGGAGGTATAGGTGAGACTATCCACCCGGCTGAGATAGCTTTTTTTGAGTGCATCGAACTTGGTGTCGTCTCCGATCAGCAGATCACGCTTGAGTACCGATACCGTCAGACTGCCGAAGAAGCCTGCGAGGCTGATTAATGCCGCAATGAACAGGGAGAATTCCCAATTAAACGGCGTCAGGTACGGATGAATGAAATAGGAAGTAACTGTTGTCACTACAAGGGCACACACGAACCCTTCCCAAGTAATAAATGGATTGGCGGTGGGCACTACTTTTCGTTTGCCCAGATACAGAGATACCAGATAATGCACCACATCATTCAGCTGTGTTAACACAACGAGGAAAAGCACAAGCTTCGATCCATATTCCGGTGTAGCAAACGGAAAATAAGCCAGATGGCTTAATCCGAATACCATCAGCATCAGTCCCCACTGCGTGGAGCTGACACTGCGAAGGAAGCCGACAGTGCCTTTGTTAATCAAACGCGGCAGCGGCAGAACCAGAAACACATAGAGTGGAATGAAGATGATAAACATGCCATACCAACCTATGTAAATCCAGTAAAACTGAACCGGAATCGCAAGATATGCCCACAGAAACAGGCGGCGGTCCGCTTTGCGTGTGTTGCGAATCATGGAGAAATATTCTTTAAGGGAGAAGAACGTGAGCACCATAAGGGAGATCAGGGAAACAATCGGGTTAAATAAAGTGGCCAGGCAGAAAATAACGAGCATGCCCCACCAGGTTTTGATTTTGTAGCCAATGCCCGAATAATCCTTGTCCGGCTGAAGCCTGGCAATGATTTTGTATACGATATGAATAACAAGTAAGGCTGCAAAGATCAGGGTTAGTGTAAATAGCGAACTGTTCATGTCGAAGGATCACCTGCTTGGTTGAAGTAAGATTCCATTATAGGGTACCTATGTTATTATGAAGGAACAGTGCCAAAATGATAAGGGGAAATATGGGAATGACGGATGAACGTTCAATATATATTTTGCTGACTAACACGGGGACGTTGTTTACAAGAGTAATTCAGAGCTATACCCGAGCGCCGTATAATCATGCATCAATCTCATTCGACCGGGAATTAACGGAGCTGTACAGCTTTGGCCGCAAGCATCCGAGCAATCCGCTGAACGGCGGGTTTGTGAAGGAGGATATCCAGACAGGTACATATAGCAAATATCCGAACACGACATGTGTGATATATGAGCTTCAGGTATCAGAGCGTGAAGTGGAAAAAATGAAGCGTGTGCTGCACATTTTCATTCGCAGCCGTCAGAAATATATGTACAATCTGCTAGGTGTCATTGGCATCACTCTCAAGGAACCGGTGGAATTCAGCAACTCTTATTTTTGTTCCCAGTTTGTCGCCGAAATTTTGCAGCGCTCCGGCATCAAGCTGTGGAACAAGCTGCCTGCGCTTGTGACCCCGGATGATTTTCGCCAATGCGAGCAGCTGAAGCTGGTGTATGAGGGGAGATTAAGGGAGTATCAGGCAAAGACGGACCATTAACAAGGAATTCACTTGAAAATTTTTTTGAAATGATGAATTTTGACGAAAAATATGAAGAAATCCACTCTATTTTTAACTAAAGAGTGGATTTTTTTCCTTTTATTATCATTTCCTGTTTAGATTCTGTTTATTGTTGTGTTCTAAACTAGGTCCAAAGATATAGGCACAAGAATCAAACATGAAATGAGAGGAGAGCGAAGCCTTGTTCAGAAAGATAGTAAGTTTTTTGTTGGTGGCGGTGATGTTGCTTCAGATTGTAAGCCCTGGAGGTGTGGTGAGCGCCAAATCTTACCCATTCGAACTTATAAACATGGAGAGACAAGGATATGATGATTCCAACCCGGGCGAAAAAATAGCTAATGTTCGTAATGTGCTCGAAGAAGGAGAACTGTTAGAACTGCCTGAAGGTTACTCAGCATTAAGCGAAGATCAAAAGAATGAGATTGCCAGAGGTATGATCATGCTGATTCCATCAGATGTGCAATATGAGAGTGATAATCACGCTGTATATGCATTTAAACTGATTTATAACGTCAGTGTAATACCCGGACAGTTTGAGATTGATGCATTAGGCGAGAAAATGGATCAGGTATACAGTTCGCTAGGGAAGTGGAATTCCTACTTCTCGGGTGTCGACAAATCGGAGTGGACACAATCTGCATCTCGTTATATGCAGCTGACAGGTGCGGATCGGACAATGTTTCTTGATAATATACTGTTCCACAATCTAGTTTTCAAGAATAGTGCTACGATCTACCATAATAGTCAGCTCGCAATGATGAATTACAAACTCGATGAGTATATAGAGATAAATAAAGCAACTGATATCAACAGTATGAATGGGGCGATCGACTCGCTTTTTGGAATATATATGATGTTCCTTCCACAAGTGGGGCAGACCGAAGGCGTTCGACCATTTGTGTTTAATATGGACAAGATGAATACGATTCAAAATGAAGAAACTAAAAATGCACTTGCTCAATGGATGCTTGATCATAAGGATGATGGTTATGAAACGGTATCCGACGTTCAAAAAGCATTTGATGCATTCTTTGAACCAGGGCTCACCAAGTATAACCAATTGAAGAAGGCAGCGGATCAAGGCAACGCGGAAGACTTCATCGAGGAAGCAATCGAATTGCTGAGCGATAAAAATTTCATAACTACACCTGATTTTGAACAGCTTTCAACAGAGGATCAGAAGGCAATCGTCATATATATGCTTAATTTAGATCCGCCGACGAGCGATGGATATGCAAATAAGGGACAAGTTCAGTTTTTAGTTCAGTCAGCACAAAAAGCATTGGAGTTTATTCGTGCATACGGTGGGCAAAATGCTATATCCTCATTGGATGCGCTGTATTTGAATCAGTTTGACCGTAAGCTTTATTTTGATTACCCTGCTGCTGAAAGCATGTTTTATAAAAATATTGAGACATACCTTCAATTTTCAAACATTGAAAAAGAAATGACAGCAGATATCTTGGGCCTGAGATCAAAAAGAAATAATGCTGTGAAGGGAGTACTGTCTTATATCGATAGCGCGGTACAGGATACTCCTTCAATTAACAGTACAGGACAGTCGACCGATGAAATGATGTTCGTGCTAGAAAAGCTGCAGGACCTTCAGGAGAAGGTAGAAGAACATAATGCAAATTCATCACAAGAATCAATTAACAACTTTCCTCTTGATGTGAGTAAAATAAACGAATTAGAGACAAATGAAGATTGGCAGAAACTTGCCAATCATATGATAGCGGAACGTCCATCTGGAGGATACGCAACATTTGTTCAAATCCAGGCTGCTTTTGACAAATTCTTCACAGATGATAACGGTACAGATGCTTTGTCTGTCTTGAATGCTGCGAAGAAAAGTGGAAGTACAGAAGCTATGCGTATAGCAATGGAAAATCCTGATCTGGGCATTGCTTTCCCTGAAGGGTATGGTGCGGTATCCATGCAGGTTAGAAAATTCATTGCAGACTTCCTGATCAAGAACGTAAAGAACGATTTTGATAACAAAGGTCAGGTTCAATATATGATTGAACTCGGTTACCTGGCCCAGTCCGTATGGGAGCAAAAACAATTAAGTACGCTGAAAGCCAAGCTTGATCTTCTGGCTCAGAAGTTGGTAGATGGTACTCATCATTTTAATGATCAACAGACATACGGACTCCGCAGCATTGGTGAAAAGTATCTGGAGCGCAGTAAAGTAGATAAAGGTGTGTTTGCTTACAACTATCTGCATGCAATTGCCTTTGAAGGACTGGAAGGGGAGTTTGCAGGAGATATTGTAAATCCGGATATTGTGCTTGGCCTTTTCTCGATGCCTTATACTTCCTTCGGAGAGTCTAACTCTACGCCTCTAATGAATCAATGGCTGGATAAAGCGATGAATGATCAGCTTGAGGGTGAAGTTTTCTTTAACAAATATAAATTTGATCGTACAGGTGCCCTCGATCTATCCAAAAGAGTAGAGCTCAACCCTGAAGTACGGATGGAGTTAGCTGAGTGGGTGCTTAACGAACAAGACAGCTATGAGGATATTGGAAATCTGCAGTATGTAATCAATCGATTCTTTACCGCTCCCAAGATTCAAGGGGATGACATTAACAACAAAATTACTGGTTTGGATGACACGATGGAAATTTCCTTCGATGGAAAATTAAGCTGGATTGATCTTGCGTCCATTCAGAAACTGGATTTGAGTGGAGATAAGACAGTATGGGTCCGATATAAAGCGATCAGTGACCAGTTGCCAGGGCGTGCTGTGAAAATTGTCTTTACAGCTAATGGTGACAGCAGCAATGGTAATGGCTCCACACCTAACCCGGGCAACAACACTGGAGGTGGATCATCCACTTCTACACCAGTAACGTCAGCCCCTGCACCAACGACCAAGCAAGAGCAACTCGTGGTAGATGTGAATGGAGTTAACGGCACGAATCTGACCAAAACACCGATCACACGTACAACCGAAACCAACGGAACCGTTAAAGATCTGGTGAAAATGACAGATTCGATTGCCAAGCAATCGGTTGAAAAAGCGAAACAGCTGGGTACCGATACCGCACGTATCGTCATTCCAGATACGAAGGATGCCGTGTCGGAGACACGGGTTGAAATTCCTAAAACCGCTGTTAAAGAGCTGAGTGACGGCTCGCTCAAGCTGGAAATTTCAACACAAAATGTAGCCATTTCGATTCCGACCAAATCTATTGCCGGGTTCGATCAAGACTTGTATTTCCGCATCGTTCCGCTGAAAAAGGAATCCGAGCGCAAAGAAGTAGAGGATCGTGCGAAGAAAGAGCAAGTGATTCAGCAAGCAGCTCCAAACGCAAACGTACGGGTACTGGCTCGTCCAGTAGAGATTGAAACAAATATGCAGAGCCGTGAAGTGACACTGACTCTGCCGCTGGGGAACAGCCTGCCAACGGATGCAGCTGCACGTCAGCAAGCGTTGAATAACCTGGCTGTGTATATTGAACACAGCGACGGTACGAAAGAACTGGTACGAGGAAAACTGGTGAAGCTGGAAGATAGCAGTGAAGGGATTGAGTTCACTGTAACGAAGTTCAGTACATTTACACTAGTTTCTGTAGACGGACTAAATGCTGCTCAACCAGCAAACCATCCGTACATCCAAGGTTTCGGTGCAGACTTCCGTCCCGATGCGTTCGTGACACGTGCACAAATGGCGGCGATGCTCGCCCGCAATCTGTCGGTTGAAGCAGCAACAGCACCTGCAACAGCGGCAAGCTTTGAAGATGTGGTCGCAACACACTGGGCCGCGAACGAGATTGAGCAAGCGCAGGCTGCAGGTATTATGAATGGCCTGAGCAGCTCCGTGTTTGCACCGGAAGGTTCGATTACACGTGCACAGATGGCGACGATTGCGTACCGCTGGTTGCAGAAGCAAGAAGTTGATGCAGCGGCGACAACGGGAACGACCTCGGCAGCAACTCCAACTAGCACAAGCACTACTGCAAAAACGGCAAATGCAGCTTCCTTTACCGACGTACCTACTGATCTGTGGGCAGCAGAAGCGATTGCATACGTGCAATCTGCGGGGCTGATGACAGGCTACCAGGATGGCTCGTTCAAACCAGAAGGCAAGCTGACTCGTGCGGAAGCGGTTAAAGTGCTGAACGTATTGTTCAAGCGTTCACCGCTGACAGGAGCAGCAACACCATCCTTTAGCGATGTGCCTACCACACACTGGGCATATGCCGATATTGAAGCGGCGGCGCAGAAGTAAGAATGAACAGTAGCAAAGAACAAACAACCATTTCTGAATGAACAAAAGATCCAAGCACAAAAAGGCCGGGAATATGATCCCCGGCCTTTTTGGCTGTCCTGTACCGCATAGGGGTTCTACATAAAATCAAAGAAATATCGGAGGAAAAACAATGCCTGCGGCCATGGATGATGTAGCAACAGGCTATTTGGCGTACAATATGCGCAAGCGTTGCACATAACGTTGAAATTCCGTGATTTATATATGTGCAACAAGCGGGCAGTTTCTATGGCTTGTGGGTGCTGTTCAGATAGTCCAGATGTGCTTTACCCCAGCCGCATATGCTGTCCAATAATGTGCCGATGGTCTCACCATGTTCAGACAGGCAGTACTCCACTTTGGGTGGAACATCCCCGTAGAGTGTGCGTACGATGATCAGATCCTGCTCCAGTTCACGCAATTGCTTCGTTAACGTGCCTTGAGATACATCAGGAATCATGCGCCGTAGTTCACCAAATCGTTTGGTACCTTCTTTCAATAAAATAAATAATATGAGGGGTTTCCATTTCCCATTAATGGTCTCTAGTGTCGTTATGACACCTTCTAACCGTGGCTCTTGTAAATCCATAGTAATCACCTCGGTTTATCTGGTTATATTGTTCTATTTATTGTAACGGATTTTCTTCATTTCTGCTGAGTTCTCTACCCCAATAGTATGCAATTTCGTACTAGGTACGATGTAAGTGCGTACTGTTCAGCGCTTTTTATGTGTTCAATAATGAACAGTACGTGAACTCACTCGCGTATATAACCGAAGACAAGGGGAAGATAATAGATGAATCGCTATACACTGGAGAATAAACGGGTTGTTATCATTGGTGGAAGCTCAGGCATCGGACTGGCTACCGCAATCCAGGCAGCCGAGGCAGGCGCGTCAATCGTCATTGCAGGTAGATCGTCATCCAGGCTGGAGGCGGCACGAAACCAGATTGAGATGGTAAGAGGGGATAGAGACCGACGTGCAGTTGTCGAAACTTATGTGCTGGACAATCAGGATGAACAGCTGATCGAAACATTTTTTGCTCAAGTTGGTGCATTCGATCATCTGTTCACCCCGGGAGCGGCCTATACCCGAGGCCCGCTAACTTCGGATCGGGTGATAGCAGAAAGTTGCTTCAAGGGTAAATTTTGGCCTCAGTATTTTGCTGCAAAGTACGCTGTACCCTATCTCGCTTCCTCAGGTTCAATCACACTGATGTCTGGCGGGTTTAGCCAGCGTCCACTGGATGGAGGAGCTTCATATGCTGCTTGTAACGGAGCCATTGAGAGCTTGGGAAAAGCACTTGCCGTCGAGCTGGCTCCTGTCCGTGTTAACGTAGTCTCCCCAGGAACCATCTGGCGGGAAGGGCAGGAAGGAACACCGCGAGGCGATCATTTCAAAGATTATGAGAACATGTCCGTGCTCAAACGTGTGGGCTCCAATGAAGAAATTGCACATACCGTCACATATCTGATGACAAATACGTTCACGACCGGAAGTACGTTGTATGTAGACGGAGGGTATACTTTAATTTGATAGCGGTTATGTAAGTCTCGTGAGAGACCATGTTTAATGCCTTCTCCACTGCTTGTCTCTGGACCGATTCAGATGAGCATCCGGAGGGCTGCGAAGGGCTGCATGTGGAGATTTGTACGGATCAGTTGGTCGTGAAGGGCCGGGACCTTGCTGCCGGAGAATGGATCGAGGGTGCTGAGTATACGGTGCTCTATTCACAAATTTAAATATCGTTCCACGTGAAACGTCACGCAAATACGTCATGTCGCACAAAATTTGTAAATGGGTGTAGCTACGATTTATACTCAAATAGATACACATGTTTATTCCAAACGTTGGAAAAAACCATTTACTTATTACGGAGAGGATGTAGAAGACGCATGCGAGAACTTCAGGTTCAAACGAAATATGGTAAGGTTCAAGGCGAGCTTTTACAAGGTGCAAGTGTGTGGAAAGGCATTCCGTATGCCAAGCCGCCAGTAGGCGAGCTGCGTTTCCGGGCTCCGGTACAACCTGAGTCATGGGATGGAATTAAACAGGCGACCGAATTTGGTCCTGAGAACATACAGCCGCGTCACAATTCAGAGGGGATGTCTGAGCAGAAGCCGCCAGAGTCAGAGGATAGTCTGTATCTGAACATCTGGGCCCCTGAAAAAGAAAGCAGTCACCCCCTTCCCGTCATGGTCTGGATTCACGGAGGTTCATTTGTAACCGGCTCAGGCAGTCTGCCTGTATATGATGGCACCCAGCTGGCTGTTCGTGGCGATGTTATTGTGGTGACCATCAATTATCGTCTTGGACCACTCGGGTTCCTCCACATGGCTCCGCTGGGCGAGGGTTTTGTATCCAATGCAGGTCTGCTGGATCAGGTGGCAGCACTGCAGTGGGTGAAGGAGAACATCACTGCCTTCGGTGGTGACCCGAATCAGGTTACTGTGTTTGGCGAATCGGCAGGAAGTATGAGCATTGCTGCATTGATGGCGATGCCATCTGCCAAAGGGCTGTTCCAACGTGCGATTATGGAGAGTGGTGCATCGCAGTTCATGCCGGAAGAACAGGCGGTTGCCCTGCGAGAGGGCATGCTGAAGGTGCTGGGTGTAGACCGCAACAACCTGCAGAAGCTGAACAGTATACCGGTGGAGCAGATTATGGCGGCGGCAGAAACGGTAAAGCAGCAGAGCGGAGCAGGTATGGCCTTGTTATTCCAGCCTGTGCTGGATGGCGAGACACTGCCGCAAATCCCGCTTCAGGCTGTGAGCGAGGGCTCGGCTAAGGATATACCGATACTCATCGGAACAACACTGCATGAGGGATCGCTGTTTATTCAGCCGCATGTACCATACTCGAAGGAGATTGATATGGTGCAGGGGGTTGATTTCATGACACCTGATCTGGAGAATCGGGCTGCAATTGCGGACAGCTATCCGAAAACTGCGGATGGACAGGCTCAGGCTATGACCGATATGTTCTTCTGGCGCTCCGCGCTGCAGTATGCAGCTGCACAGCAGCAGCATGCGCCGGTGTGGATGTACCGCTTTGACTGGGTGATGCCGGAGCATCCGTTGTTACAGAGAGCTATTCACAGCATCGAGATCTTCTTTGTGTTTAACACGCTGGATGCCTTGAAATTCATGAAAGCCGAGCCGGATGAAGCTGCAAAGGCTCTTGCACTGAAGGTGCAGGACGCCTGGATTGCTTTTGCCAAGGCTGGCAAGCCTGTGGTTGCCGGAATTGAATGGCCTGAATATCGTCAAAATCGGGCCACACTTATCTTCAACCATGAGATTGAGGTCGTGCATGATCCTGAATCATCCAAGCGCGAACTGTTGGGTGTATAGATAAGTCATCTCTGATATATAATCAAAGATCCCTGGAATCTTTGTATGCAAAAATGACAGAATCACCTGGAGACTATCTGTTATGCCCGGATTTAGGAAAATCCTTTTTGCTAAGGGGAAAATCCGGGCATGAAGGCGAAGCTTATGCTTCCGTTGCCGCTTTCTTTCAGAAAGCTTTTAGCTCCGCCTATCCAGGTTTTTTCTGTTCTCTTCGTTATAGTGTAAAATGAATCGTTCAACTTAAATATCATCCCAAAATATAACACTTTACAATGCTAACGATTCCTACAAACCTTATTGGCCCTCAATTCAGGTTGTGCGAATTCTAACGATTCACAGGAAGCTTATTACAGCAAAAAGTTGGAAAAACAACCTCAAATAGCGCAAAATCAGCGATATAACGTCTCTGTGATTCGTTAGAATTATAATGCGCTCAAAAACACCTGATAAGCTCTCTACGATTCGTTAGAGATGAACTACATATCTATATATCTATATATCAAAGTCCGCAAACCGATCGACCTTCCCCCTACACATCACAGACCACGTACTCCGAACCACAGACCGCAGACCACACATCGCAGACCACGTACCCCGAACCACAGACCGCAGACCACGCACCACAGACCCAGTCCACACATCGCAGAACGCAGACCACGAACCACGTAACACAGTTCGCAGACCAAAAAGCCTTTGCAAGATGTTAAACGTCGGGCTTTACGGAGGTAAAAAGGTGATTTCTACCTGTTCCTTCTGTTCTTCCAGAAGGGGTTGAGGTAGTCGCATGATAATACGGGCATTATCCAGCACCATAACAATCTTTCCGGATCGTAAACTCTCAACTTCAGGCAATTTGGCTATACCCGCGATCGCGTAGCGTCCGTCACTCAAACTCATGTTTCATATATAAGCGACACCCCATATTCCATGCTTTCAAGAAATTGAAATCTTGGGATACAGCATCTCCAAACATCAAAGGCAGCCTCATGGATGATCCATGAAAGGCCGCCTTTTGGGGTCTGTGTGATGTCGTGTGGTATTGCATTCGTTCGATTGACCGCAGTGGAAGCAAGAGACATACTCTTGTTATTTCCGCGAGGCCCGGATACGAGAAACCTCATCGAAGTAGAAGGAACGTTTGCCGCCAGAGAACAACACCACGATCGCATGAATAAATAGCGTGAGGTATACGATCAGGTACAGGGCGCCGATGGCCAGAGAAATCCAGATGAGATAAGGCTGCAGCATATCCTCCCGATAGTTAGGGTAGGCATACTTGCTAACCAGTTGAATGATAGTTAACAGCAGCCACGGGGCATATATGGCAATAAATCGTTTCAACAGCGCAGGAAGTGTCGGTGTACCGCTCTGACGATCCACATAACGGAAGCGCAGAATAGCAGATCCCGGTGTATATCCGTTGCGAACCCAAGGGATGAAGAACAGAACAATAACCATTGCCGTTGACGTGTCTAATACCGTTTGAATGTCATTGGTTAATGTGAAAATGGACAAAAAATTGGTGATGACAACCACGACAATACCGTCGATCAGAAGCGCAAGCAACTGAGGAACAGGATATACACGATCTTGCTCAACAATCTGTTCACTTTTGGCCTGGATACTCGCTCTGGACGGAAACAGTGCCAGCAGCAGCGGAGCTGCAAAGAATCCGATCACTGCACCGGAGGTGTTCATCATCAGGTCATCCACATCGAACAGCCGGTAAGGACAGCTGTAGAATCCGTACAACCCGGTCAGTTGAGTTACCTCAAAAAATAAGGAAAGCCCGAACCCGGCTACCAGGGCGTGTTTCCAGAACGCTCTCTTTTGCCAGAAATACCGGATGTATACCCCCAGCGGCATGACAAGCAGGATGTTAAACATCACTTGCAGGAAGGCTCGGCCCCTGATCATGTTGATCCAGGTTGACGGCTGGGACCAGACAATGGGTGTTTCCCGCATAATGTCTTTGACGAACATAAATGGTGTCAGATTGTAATAGACCGTATCTGCGGCCTGCTGAGCACAGGTGTTTCGAGTCGTAGGAAGCGGCAGAATGACCAGACAGTAGGCAGCGAGCAGGTAGAAAACAAATGAAAAGCTAATGGCAAACCGTGACCAACTGAAGAAGCCGTCTTTGCGATAACCATAGATTAACCAAGGCACCAGCAGGAACATGGATGCAATGACAAAGATAATAAACGCAGTCTGAATGGGGAACACATAAGATGACATAAGCGGAAGCTCCTTTTGAGATAAGAGTAACGGTCAGGTGATACTATCATTTATATTTTAGCAGGATGACAGGCCAGCAAGAGATGCCGTACAAGGTGCGGTAGCAGCCTGTTATCATATGATTAAGGTGATAGTTTATTTATTAATCATAAGCGGGTTACCTTAAAGTGAAGGTTGATTTCTTTTAAATCTGGTTTAAATATGTACCTGAATATATCCTTCAATCCATACCTGACAGGGATGCAGTGATCCATGGTATGGAACATATCGTCGAAATTCTGTATACTTGCGAGATAGCTAAAATCAGAATGGAGAGTTTAATACATATGTCTAACTTGCCTAATTGTCCGAAATGTAATTCAGAGTACACGTATGAGGATGGCCTGCTGCTGATCTGCCCGGAATGCGCGCATGAGTGGTCACTGGAAGCTGAGGAGCAGGAGGAGAATGCCAAAGTGGTGCGCGATGCTAACGGAAATGTACTGAATGATGGTGACACGGTTACAGTCATTAAAGACCTTAAGGTCAAAGGCAGCTCGCTCGTCGTGAAACAAGGCACCAAGGTGAAAAATATTCGCCTGATTGACGGGGATCATGACATTGATTGCAAGATTGACAGTCTGGGTGCGATGAAGCTGAAGTCCGAATTTGTGAAAAAAATCTAAATGCCCATCTAAGCGTGATGCTTGTGATCGGCTGTATGCATCTTCATCCAGAAAGAGCGTTCTTCTCTACAGCATTGTAGAAATGAACGTTCTTTTTTTTTGGTAGGGAGACAGCAGGAATGAACCTTTGAAGCATCGGCTTTGTCTATAGATTTGAAAAGGCTGATGCAGAGAAAGGAGGGGATGGTATGAACGAAAAGGAACTGTTCGAGCTGTACAGCAGGGACGTGTACCGAACTTGTTATTACATGCTCCATCACGCTCAGGATGCAGAGGATGTCTGCCATGATGTGTTTATTACCGTGTTCCGTCAGGATTGGCGGAAGGTGGAGTATATGAAGACATGGTTGATGAAAATTACAGTGAATCACTGTCTTAATTTTCTGAAAAGAGAACGGACAACTAAGCAGCGGGAGAAAAAGCAATTTATGCTTACACCGCAGCGGACAGCTGAGCCGGTAGATACCATTGTTGAGCATGTAGAGGAAATGGAGCGCTGGCAGCAGTGGGTTCAGGAGCTGCCTGAGAAGATTCGCGCAGCCATGCTGCTGCGTTATATGAATGAATTAAGCCTGGCGGAGATTGCAGAGATTCTGGACATTCCGGTGGGTACAGTGAAATCAAGAATCTATAAGGGCCTTCGTTTGCTGAGAAAAAGATGGGAGAAGACCGGTAAGCATCATCAGAAAGGGGAGATGTACAATGAAGCATACGGAAAGTCAGTTATCTCATCATCTGAAAAATGATGCGGATATTCGCTATCCCGATTTTGATGCTATGTGGGAACAGATCCAGCGGGATCAGGAGAGATGTCCTGAACTTCACCTTTTGACAGGGCAAGGGAAGGGTTATAGGCATTTAAGATGGAAAAAGACGGTACTGATCGGAACAGCCGCGGTGGTTCTTATGGCAACGCCCGTATATGCAGCAGTTCATTATAACTGGTTTGACCTTATGGATCACCGGAGCGGCATTCAGTCTGCAATGCAGAACGGACTTGGGCAGAAGCTGAATCAGTCCGTGACAGTAAAAGGAGTAACCTTAACGCTGGATACAGCCTTTTCCGATGATAATCGTACGGTTATTCTGTATACCTTGAACCCTGGCTCGTACAAAGGGGATGACGTCAGATTTTCTTCGATCGGGCTGCGTGATGAGAGCGGCAAGGTGATTGAAGGCAGTTACTATCATGTTCTCGACCAGACGGATGGAGAATATAAAGGTTATTTTGAGACCGACTGGACACCTTCAGGAAACGAAGCGAATGTTGAATTTACAGTAGGCGGGATTCAGGTGTTAGCCCCTGCAGAGGAAAAAATCAGGCTGGATCTGTCTCAACAGCAGTCCCAGTTGTTTGATATCAACAAGGATGGCTTGGATAAACTCGCAGTAAATGTGTTCCATGAACAGGATCATAAAGTGATGCTATCCACCGCACTGACCTTTAGTCAGCCCGAGGTTCAAGAGTACGCTTATCCTTCTCTAAAGATTTACGATCAAAAAGGCCAGGTACTGGAAGAGGTTGCACCGAGTATCAGTGGTAAGCCTGGAGCACACGGTGAATATATATCAGAGCAGTTCTATAATCTGGAAAAGCTGAAGCAGCAAGCATCCTCGTATGTACTCGCTTATAGTAAAGAAGAAGGCAGCATGAACCAGCCACTGGATATCAGTATACGTCTGGATAAAACAGAGATGCTCAGCGGCACGAGTAAAAGAGTGCTTAACATCCCGCTGGACCCGCAATCGGATAGCGTCATGGTCAAGGAAGCCATCATCACACCTACACAAATCAGGGTCATTCTTGCGGATCAACAACCGTACAGGGAGCTCCCCTATTTGAAATACACACTGGATGTGAAGGGGACTCAGCTAGAGGGAGGAATCTGGCCTTCAGAGAATGACAAAGGTGAGACGGAGCTTCGGTTTGAAGTCAGTCCGGGGCTGAATATCCCTCCTGACACACCGATAACTCTTCGAGCCCACCATAAAGTGAATAAATTTGAGGGTGAATCGGAGCCGATTACGTTATCCGCCATTAGTGACAAACCACAGGTTTTGGATTCCAAGCTGGGCGGTTTCATCATCCACTGGACATATTATCGCAAGGACGGTGATTTGTATGTGGAGAGATATAGCGATGATGCTCGTTTTGGGGGAATAAATCAGACGTTTATGCTTGAGAAAGGTGAACGGAGTTACGGTATGTCAGCCAAGACACAGTTTGCCGGAGACGGGAACAATCAGGGCATTGACCGATATGAGAAGTACACTGCAGACACGGCAGTTGTATATCCTTATATGTACAGTATAGAAGAACCGGAACGTGAAGTGACTGTACCGCTGCTGGAAGAGAAGTGAAAATACGAGTCAGGATCAGGCTATCCGAAGAACAGTGATGTTGAGTCAATCCGAACCCATCAACCTTACTTTCAATGGCCTATAAGATCAATAAATGAGTAGCAATACAATGAGGAGTATGGGACCGGAAAGTGTCATTACTATAGAGGATGTCCTGTTTTGTACCCGTTGGACTAAATAAAACACCAGAGAAGCTGCCATGAAAATAAAAAACAGCGGCCAGTATCCCACGGATGCTGCACCTCCTAAAAGTACAAATAGTAAGGAACAGAAATTATAGTTTGATTCTTTCCTATATTTAACGAGAAGCGCATATAAGGTGATTCCCAATATACAGCTAACATAGACGTAGGATGTGATCATTCCCAGCTGAAATTGGATGTATTCGCTATGGATAGGGACTGTAAGGAAGTACATTTCACTTCCCGCGGAGTTGACAGGAATAATTAGGAATAATATACTAGTTAAAATTTAACAGTTAAATGCAATGATCAGGAGTAGTAAGGTATAATGGCATTGGTGCAGAGAGCTGTCAATCAGGGTGCAAGACAGTCCAGCCTGACCCCAACTCACTTGTGAGCAGCAGGGTTGAAAAGCGGTTATGAGTATGTCTCCATTGATTCAGCTAATGGGTAGCTGAGTGGATTCATGGATATACAGAACTGAATTCATGTAGACCCTGACGGGTAACCTCCGTCATCAGGTTCTGAGATGTTATGGCAGGATAGGTTTGGATATATTTATCCTGTTCATAATTCAACAAGAGTGGTACCGCGAAGGTCAGACCTGTCGCCTCTTAGCTGAGGCGTCAGGTTTTTTTGTTTTATATAACAGGCCTTAATGTTAAGAAAAGGCAGGTGCAGCAGGATGGAAAGATCACGTGTGGTGGACTATTATTCTCGATTTGACGAGTGGGGAAGGCTGGATCGGGAACCGCTTGAATTCATGATTAACATGCATTATATAAGAGAGTCACTTCCCGCCACAGGACTTGTACTGGACAACGGGGCCGGGCCGGGTAAGTATGCGATGGAGCTTGCCCGATCAGGATACCGTGTTACACTCTCAGACCTGACCTCTGCCTCTGTGGATATAGCCAGACAGAAGGCTCAGGAAATGAAGCTGAGTCAACAGTTTGAAGGGTTTTATGTGCTGGATGCGACCCATCTGAACGGGATTGCTGATGAGACCTATGATGCGGTGCTTATGCTGGGGCCGCTGTATCATCTGCAGCTGGAGCAGGAGCGACAGGCCGCTGTGCAGGAACTACATCGTGTAACTAAGCCCGGAGGTATTGTATTTGTGGCATTCCAGAGCCGGATGCGGATGAGCATCAATTCACTGCAATCTCCGCAGCATTGGAAGCCCAACGACAGTATGGATGCAATCCGCTCTTTTATGCAAAAGGGAACGTTCGACCATCAGGATCAAGGCCGCTTCACGGGAGCATACTACTTTCATGTGCAGGACGTTGTGCCATTTATGGAGCAGCATGGTTTCGAGACCGTACATCTGATTGGCTCCTCCAGCCTGAAAGCGATGCTTACGGACGAACAGGAGCTGTATTGGAAGGAGCGCGGAGAGGAGCGGGAGCTGTTTCACTACCTGATTGAAGCGGCCAAGGACCCTTCCATATTGGGGATTTCATCTCATCTGCTGTATATCGGGAGGAAGCTGTAAGCAATAAGAGCGGTCGCCTAAAAGCCTTCTGCAAGAAAGCTACATCGTGAGCATGCGCTTATTACCGGATTGAATGAAAATTGCCCTCTGGAAACAGAGGGTACTTGTATTTTTCCTCAAAATAGTTCAATATGAAGATAAATAACAAAAGGTGATCTACTTACAATAGGTTAGATGAACGGCGGATCGCTTCATTAACAGGGAGGAACATACAATGGAAATCGGAATCAGTACATTTGTGGAAACAAACCCGGATGTAAATACAGGAGAACTAATCAGTCACGCACAGCGTATTCGCGATGTCGTGGAGGAGATTGTTTTGGCAGATCAGGTAGGGCTGGATGTATACGGCGTGGGGGAGCATCATCGTGCTGATTATGCCGCTTCATCCCCGGCTGTGATTCTGGCAGCAGCAGCATCCCAGACCAAAAATATTCGTCTGACAAGTGCCGTAACGGTGTTGTCCTCGGATGATCCCGTACGTGTATTTCAGGATTTTGCCACGCTGGACGGCATCTCTAACGGACGTGCAGAGATTATGGCAGGACGTGGATCATTTATTGAATCCTTCCCGCTGTTTGGCTATGAGCTGAGCGACTATGACGAATTGTTCGATGAAAAGCTGGATCTGCTCTTGAAGCTGACAGAATCCGAAAAGGTAACCTGGTCGGGTAAACACCGCCCTTCCTTCAACAACCTGGGCATCTATCCCCGTCCGGTGCAGGAGAAGCTTCCGGTCTGGATCGGCAGCGGCGGTAATCAGGAATCGGTTGTGCGCGCAGGTTTGCTCGGATTGCCGCTTGTGCTTGCAATTATCGGTGGTCGCCCGAAACAATTCGCACCTCTGGTGGAACTGTACAAAAAAGCAGCCGCACATGCCGGACACGACGCATCCAAATTGACGGTTGCTTCCCACTCTCACGGCTTTGTTGCCGATACAACCGATGAAGCCGTTGAGAAGTTTTTCCGTCCTGCACAAGCGGTGATGAACCAGCTCGGACGTGAACGTGGTTGGGGACATTACGGGCGTGAAACATTTGATGCAGCACGCAGCCTGGAAGGTGCGCTGTATGTAGGCGATGTGCAGACTGTCGCTGAGAAAATCATCTATCTTCGCAAAGAAGTCGGCATCACACGCTTCATGCTGCATACGCCACTCGGAACGCAGCCGCATGATGAGGTTATGCATGCCATTGAACTGCTGGGCAAGGAAGTTGCACCGATCGTACGCAAGGAGATTGCCCGCTGGGAAGCGGAGAATGCCTGAGCCGATCTGAGCAGTCTGTAGTCAATCATCTTCGATATGTGAAAATAAAGCTCTAGCAGTGTCATATCATGGACTTGCTCAACGAGTTAACAGGAGCAGGAGTTCAGCCCGTATAAATGGGCTGAACTCCTGCTCTTTTTTGTGTCTCAGCTGTTTCTACTCCTTCGAGTCAGAAGTAAACAGAGCGTGAACGATCATAGACAAGGTGTGCTCATACAGGGTTCGGGCTGCGATTTGACTCTCTAGATGTCCCCCCAAATAGAGATGAATCACACCATGCAATGGCGCCCAGATCATCTGTACGGCAACTATCGTATCCATCTCCCGAATGTATTGCTGCGCCTGAGCCTCTTCCACAAGTTGCGTGAGTTGTTTCATTGCTGTTGCCGTTCCCTCTAGACTATCTGCATCCGGTTTAAACTCGGCAAATGAACCACCGAACATGACTTGATAGAAGCTGGACTGTGTAATGGCAAAGTCCCAGTAGGCATGAGCGAGGGCACGAAGCTGCTGCTGAAGTGAAGGCTGCTCCGTCACTGCTTCGAAGGAGCGGGATAGAATCATGCAGCCTTCAAGATATAAACACTTAGCGAGTCCCTCTTTTTTGCCAAAAAGGTTATAAATGATTTTGGTAGAGCACTCCATTCGCTCGGCCACTCGCCGAACAGTAACCGCTTCGGGACCGTGCTCCTGAAGCAGGGCTGCTGCGGCGTGTACAATATTTTGACGCAGATTCTCCGAATGCTGCATTCTTGTCTCTTGAAAGGTCGTCACCGGACGTAGCGACTCCGTCTGTGTAGTCGTTGATTTTTTCATCGATGTTCATCCTTAATCGTCATTTTCGTTTTCTTTTGGAAACATCGTTTCCTGGTACCTATTCTACTGTTTAGAATCAGAGATCGTCAATTTGGGAAATGAGGATTGACATCATTCACGAATGAGGATACTATGTTTTCATTAGGAAACAGTGTTTCCGATAAAAAACGAAGGTGAAAAGGTGGTTTTGACATGAAAAAGAAGCAACATCAATGGGTATTAATTACAGGAGCATCGTCAGGAATCGGGGAAGCATTTGCGCTTGAGATGGCATCACAGGGGTACCATGTTGTATTGGTGGCAAGGTCGGAAGCGAAGCTGATTCAGCTGGCACAGCGCATTGAGCGTATCTATTCAGTTAAAGCAGAGGTCATTGCAGCTGATCTGTCCGAGATACTGGGGCCCCAATATATCTATGATGAATGCCAGAAACGCGGCATTCGGGTAAATACGCTGATTAATAATGCGGGTTTTGCCACACATGGATGGTTTGAGCAAGTTGATGGATTGCGACAGCAGGAGGAGATCATGCTCAATGTGGTTGCGGTGACGAATATGACTCACCTGTTCCTGCCAGGCATGTTAGAGGCTCGAACTGGAGCGGTGATCAACGTTTCTTCTACAGCAGCCTTCCAGCCTGACCCTTACATGGCTGTGTATGGAGCTACAAAATCGTATGTACTTTCTTTTACAGAAGCACTGTATGAGGAGAACCGAGGGCGTGGTATCCAGTTTCTGGCGATCTGTCCGGGTGCTACAGAGACGTCTTTCTTCGATGTGGTTAATGCGGAAGAGGCTTCTGTAGGCAAGCGGGATACACCTGAGCATGTGGTCGAAGTTGCGATGAAGGCTCTGCAATCCGGCAAGAGTTATGCAGTACCCGGAGCTTCCAACTACTGGACTGCTCAATTGGCGAGGCTTCTGCCGCGCAGGCTTATTCTTCGTGTGGTTGGAGGGATGCTGCGGCCGCGTCAGCAGAGCAGCAAAGTGCAAGCCAGAACGCAATAATCCGGGCTAAACGTGCCGATGACAAGCTGCTTGCCGCCGGCACGTTTCACATATGTCATATGCTGAGTACGCCATACAGAATACATAATCCTGCCGAGATGAGTGCTGATAATTCTATTTTTCGCCCGAGTCTGCCGAAACCCAATACTTTGGGGAGAAGCCAGTACAGGCAGAGCATGGTCCAGATCGCCTGAAGCATTCCGGCAGTCAGCAACTGTGCTCCGGAATGTTCAATGATGGGCGCTCCAAGCAAGCCAGGAAAGACTTCATTGCCTATCATCGTTGTACTTCGGGATACGAGAAGGAAATAGATGAGTGCGGAGGTCATCGTGCCGATGATCATTAGGTTGTCCTTGCTGACGATCATGCCCCTAAGAGAAGGTGTTCGCTTGCGGGTATCCCCAAGGTTTATGAGGAAAAACAGAAATCCAATGACCAAGCCTGCACCGGAGCCCACCGTGCACAGCATATTACATACCAATCCGGTTGTTCCAATTAACTTCGCTACCAATCAACTTCACCCACGTTCATTAACGTCTATCTGTTGAATGGAGTCCTGTTAGGCCAGTCTCCACTTTCATTGATTGTAATTGTACAGTGTGTTCGGATCAATCCGGCGTCCCGGACTCATATTTCTCACGGTGCTGCTTCTTCATCTGGATGTAATGCTCATCCTGCTTGGCAATTTCCCATTGAGCTTTGAAAATAGCAGCAGACTCGGCCTTTACGGGATCATTCTGATAAGGCAGGACAGAGCCATCCTGCTTCGAATATTTGCGCCCGCCCTTATGATTCGTGTAACGTCTCGCCCGGGTGTAACCCATCTGCAAAAACTTGCGGGCCATATCCATGCCAACGAAGTCGTTGTTCTTTTTGTACGTTAGAAAAAGCTCATAGATTTTCTTTGAAGATTCCTTTGCAATCTCGGGAGTTTTGAACCGCCAGTACGGCAGAATCTCGCTTTTATACGGCTCCACCATCAGCACCCCCTGCTCACCTCGGCCCACCGTATATAATTCGGGGTGCTTGCGCAAATCCAGCTCTTCGTAATTGAGATTATAATCAAATTTTTTCATCCGTGTTCCTCCTTGCCAAAGAATTGTTCTTTTCACATGAAAAAGAATGCTGCTATGTCGTTAGTGCTCTTTTTCCTTTTTACCCCGATTCTGATGTAACATGCATGGTTAATGGGGAACAATAGAAGAAATGAGTGCAGAAGGGATGATGACGCTATGGGGATGTCGGGCAGATATGTTGTAGTCACCGATGAATTGGTGCAATCCATCCAATCGGGTGAGGTTAGTGTGCATGATTGTCAGGTTGATCTCGATATTGATAAAACATGGCAGATGCTGCAGTTCACGTTAAACGGGAACCTGCTGGACGGAGAGCCGCCGCTGGGTTATGTCGTACCGCTCGCCAGTGAGCATTATCTGGGACGATATGATGATATGGATCTGTTTCTGCTGAAGCACAAGCAGGTGCTTGAGGCATATATGGCTCTGGAGCAGTTGACTCCTGATGATGTACGGGAACGGTACAGCCTTAAAAACATGCTTGAAGAAGGCGTCTATCCTGTCATGGAGGGCTGGGATGAAGAAGAAATTTTTCAAGAGCTGATACAGGCGATTGATCAGATTCAAGCTTTGTTTCAGGTGACCGTTGAGAACGAGAACGGGATTCTGTTTTATGTTTTCTAAAAAGGTGGAATAGCGCTCACGATGTTTGATGCATTCGCCATCGGGTTATAGATACACACAGGGCAGTGCCCTGATGAAATTGTGCCGAGGAGAGGAATAACGATGACACAGAACCAGAATGAAGAGAACAAAGCCGTTCAGGACGATGAGCCGGATCAATTCGAGACACCTGTGACGAAGGCCGATGATGTGAAGAATGAAAAGGAAGCAGAAGAGCAGGAGCAGGAATAGTCTGAAGAAGTTACATGAAACAGCATGTTTCCGCATGCATGTTATGACATAAGAAGGATAGAAGAACCATGAGGCCGGACGAGTTCCGGCCTATTTGGCCTATTTTTTTGCGTATCCGTTTACAACGTTTATATATGCCCTCATAATATGAGTTGAACCATATTTTGCTAAGGGGGAGATCCCGATCAAGAGACCAAAATTATACCAATGGATAGCGGTGCCGCTTGTCCTGTTAATGGTTGTTCTGACAGGATGTCAGGCTGTAGGCGGAGTCGATATTGACAAAGCCATGGCGAACAGCATCAGCGTTAAATCCGGTGAATCCAAACAATCCATGCATATTAACATAGAGCCGGATACACAACTTGCATCAGATGAAGATCTGGCCATGATCAAGTTGATCAACTCGATTTCACTGAACATTGATCATGCCAGAATGAAGGATACCAAGACGGCTTCCATCAAAGGCTCGCTCAGTCTGGAAGGGACGAAGCTGCCATTCCACCTGTCCATGGACAAATCGGGTATGATCATTAATGTAGATGGAGCTCAGAAACCGGTATACATATCTCTGGATGAACTTGGCGGAGCCTCTGCACTTCTCCCGATCAATACGGAGCAAATGGAGCAGCAGCTTCAGGAGCTGTCTCCGAAGGTATTGTCTTTTGCCATGAAACATCTGTCCAATCCGAAAAACATATCGGTTACTCCTGTGCAGGAAGCTGTTAACGGTGAAACACTTTCCCTCAACAAGCTGCACATGGAGATCAGCGGTGAAGAGCTGTTAGCTATGGTCAAGCCGTTCCTGACAAGCATCTCCAAGGATGAGCAAGGCCTCAAGCAGCTGATTGGTGATCTGTATGATGTGCTGTATCCTGTATATGAAACGATTAGCGGGATGGAAGGCATGGAAGACGATGCACTGATCGATGCAGTACCTGCCACGAAGGAAGAGGCAGTGATGGAAATGTACAGTGCGATCAAAGAAGGATTGGACAGTATTCTGGTGGACTATGATCAGGAACTGAACAACCTGCTGAAGGATGTCCCTGAGCTCAAGACCGTATTTGGTCCGGAAACCAAATTAAACTTGGACTTCTTTCTTGATAACAAGCTGGATATCCGCAAACAAAATATGTCGTTGAAAGTGGCTGTGCCAGCTTCGGAAGAGCTGCCAGTACGCGCAGTAACGCTCAGCTCAGATAGTGAGCTGTGGAATGTCGGTGGAGCAGTTACAGTCGATGCGGTGGATGCACCACAAGGCGTGCTGGAACTGGTGGAAGGGCAGACTACCCCTGGTCAGGTGCTTCGCAACTTTGACTCCAACTCTGTAGTGTATCAATTGCTGAAGAATCAAATGAAAATTACAACCAAAAGTGTGTTCCTCTACCCTGATGATGAAACATACGGTGCAATTACGGTTAAAAATACTACGTTTGTGCCACTTCGTTACCTGTCCGAGCAATTGGATGCAGAAGTGAAATGGACTAAGGGCTCCAACCAGATCGTTGTGATCGACGACATTACTGGAGACAAGATTGTACTGACGGTAGGCTCTCCAAAGGCAACGGTTGCGGGGCAAGAAGTCACGATGGTGGAGTCGGCCTTTGTTGGAAAGAACGGAAAAACCTATGTGCCGCTGCGCTTCATGGCGGAATCGCTTGGTGCTACAGTGGAGAAAGAGCCGGATACAGGCTGGATTTTCATTGATCGTCCGTAATATATTGTGAAATAGCATGAAGATGATCGTTTACATGAAAGGGGATTTCAGAGCATGCCAGATTTCTCGTAATGATGTAGAAAAGAACAAGGCGTAAAAATTCCGTTAGACCAACACGGGATACGTCTGTCCTTTTTGAACCGTTACGAGGAGCTTCGGCGTTGCATCTGAACGGATGAAACGATACGGGAGTGCCTCGATTGGAGGTGCTCCTTTTTGTCGTGTCATCACCAAATAAATCCCCAGAGGTGTTATATATGAATAATGGCTTCACAATTAATGCGGGTACAGTGACACTACGTCCCTTTACCCTGGAAGACAAGCCGGCACTAGCTGCCTTGACCCGTCAGCCTGAGATTACGGACCTGTTACCGGATTGGAAGATGACGGAGCAGCAATTAAGCGAGTTTTTACAGTTCGTTGTAGGCAGTTATGAGCGGTTTGACCCACAGGATGTACGAATCATGCTGGCGGTCGTTCACCAGGAGAGTCAGCAGCTGGTTGGCTGGTGTGGTGTGTTTCCAAACGATATGCTTGACTCGTCAGACCGCGAGGTGGCGTATGCCATCTCACGGGATTACCGCAATAGAGGATATATCACAGCAGCGGTGGGGGCGCTGACAACGTATTTGTTCAAGCACACATCGTTGACCCGGATTGCAGGTATTGTAAAAACATATAATCCTGCCTCCCGCATAGTGCTGGAGCATAACGGTTTCCGATACGTGAATCGCAGACAGCTCTCAGACGGAGAGGATTATGATTATTTTGAATGCATTCACAGCGCTTCTGGCGCAATGCTTTCCGATTTCGCTGAACCTAACGAACTCATTGATCCCGCCAAACCGACCAAATCCAATGAAGTCATTCAACCATTGATACGCTTGCGCCGGGCCAAACACGAAGATGCAGCTTTGCTTACCGACATATGTACACGCGCTTTTGATCAGGCCATCCGTGTCTGGGGGAACGGGGAGAAGGACATGGACAGCAATCTCTGCCCTCCGGGTTACAGTTTGCTTCGTCTGCATGAATATGTGATTCGCGAGTGGGACTACTATGTGGTGGAGGCAGATGGTTGTGCAGTTGGTGGTGTAAGTGTGAATGTGCTTGGTCATGACAGTGCAAGGGTGGATAAAATCTTTATTGACCCCGTCTGCCAGGGAAGCGGGATTGGCTCACAAGTCATCAGACAGATTGAGGCTGAATATCCCCATATTCGCCAGTGGAGACTGGAGACGTCTGGTCGACAGCAGGATAATCATCATTTTTATGAGAAGTTGGGTTATGTTTGCATCTATGCCTCTAAGTCCGAGTATGTTTATGAGAAAATTATAGGAACTGGAGCTGCTGAAGGTAAGGGTGATAGGTTGGAGAACGTAACCTTACAGCGTAGCGAAGATGGAAAGCACCTTATGAATTCACACAAGGAATTTATTCAGGCGAGTTTGGATTCGACGTGGTACAGCTCCAGTTCTATGGTGAACAGCCGAATTACCGATTGCAATCTGAGCGGAAGCAAATTAACAAACCTCAATATGACGGAAATGCTGCTGGCAGATCTACGTTTGACGGACACCAAGTTTGAGTTCTGCGCTTTGGATGGTGTTCAGTTCCAAGATATACATCTTGGCTCAGAGCGTGTACCTATGCATTGGAAGCATTCTGATCTGGGAGGGAGTCGTTTTGTTGATTGTGACTTATCGGGTGTCGAGTTGGAACGGTGTCAGGTAGCGGGAATGAGTATTAACGGGGTTCCTGTTGAGCAGTTATTCGAGGCTTATGAGATGCTCAAGAAACCGGGAGCACGAGCTGATGATTGATTAAATTGTGGGATGCAGCCATTGAATATGCCCCACACGGCATCAGCATCAGTGCGGAGCCCCGGGGGCTATTCTCGCGTATAGAGTGGTTGGTTCCTTCAGGCAGATCACCACACGAACGATAACACAAATATGCCCTTCCATGCTGTAGCTGTATGGGGCATATTTATGCTGTTTATTTTTATAAGGAAAGGATGCTGAATTGAATTCGTTGTGCTGCTGTAATGCGTATGCTCTTATACATATTTTCACATCACTCAGATGTGCTGCAGCTGCTGCGACCGCTTGCTGAAACCAGTGCTGCCCGCAGTATAACCCATCTCTTTATAAAATGCATGCGCAGCTTCGCGTTCAGCGCTATTGCTGCTATTTAATGATATGGAATCTACCTGATGCTCAGCTGCCCACTGTTCAGCGGCCTGAAGAAGCTGACGACCGATGCCGCGGCCGCGATAATGCTCATGAATTACCAGAACCATAATTCGGCAGTGTCTACCGTTCTTCTCATAGAGATAAGACGTTTGCATGCCAATGAGCCCGACTACACGCCCGCGCATTTCGGCTACAAGTGTTGCATAGTTGGCATCAGCTTCAATGTGCTTATACCGTTCCTGCATCTCCGCATAGGTTGTGGGATATCCAAGCTGATCCATCAGAATGACCATATCCTGCAAATCCTGTTTCGTGCTGTGCCGAATACGTATATCTAGACTCATACCCGGGACACCTCCACAGACCGTTCCTTCAGGGACAGATCAATAATGGTATCTAACAATTCGGCAAAAGAAATACCTGCGGCGGCTGCACTTTTGGGCAGCAGGCTGTTCCGGGTAAGGCCCGGTAAGGTGTTCACCTCAAGCACATAAGGGACACCATCCCGAATGAGCATATCCACTCTGGCGTAGACGCTGCATTTGAGCACCTTGTAACAGGTCAATGCTGCAGCTTCTACACGCTGATGCAGATCGGGAGGCAGCTGAATCACCTGCTCATCCGCACCGTTATCATCGTATTTGGCGGCGTAGTCGAAAAAGGCTGCATTTGCACGGATGGAGATGACAGGCAGCATTTTGCCATCAACAATAGCGCAGGTAATCTCGTCACCTTCGATGTATTGCTCGATCATCACGCTGTCATCCCACGCCAGAGCAGCTCCTACCGCCGCGGACAGTGCAGATGGTTCATGTACAATCTGTGTTCCGATGCTGGAGCCCCCTGAATTGGGTTTGACCACGACAGGATACGTCAATTGCTGGACGGCGGCTGAGGACAAATCCTGCATCTGCTTGACTTGCAGCCAATCCCCTGTGAGCACTCCCGCCTGTCGCATAAGCTGCTTGGACATGTCTTTATCCATACATACGCTGCTGGCAAGCACGCCGCATCCAGTATAGGGGATACCAAGGGATTCCAGGGTGCCCTGTACCGTACCGTCTTCCCCGTATTTGCCGTGCAGAGCAAGTAAAGCAACATCAATTCCGGCGGATTTGTCAATCAAATCCCGTTTGGACTTCAGTTCAATGGGCATGACCTCATATTTGCTTCGGTCCAGATTCGCCAACATCTCCTGTCCGGTGAGCAGGGAGATATCCCGCTCAGAAGATGTACCGCCCATAATAACGCCGACTTTCATGTGAAAATCCTCCCCTTTTCTATATAAGTTGAACCAAAGGTTTTACACAATCCACTCCGACGACAGAATAACCTTCCAATCGCTGTTATCCCCAGATTTTTTTGGTTCCCCTTTCCAAAGGGGAAAATCTGGTGATAAGCGTATGCTTCCGATGTAGCTTTCTTGCAGAAAGCTTTCAGGCAACCGCTTCGCTTTTTCAGTTTTTTTCTGTCCTCTCCGTTAATGTGTAAAAGAGCAGTTCATCTTATATCGTACTTTTATTAAATTACCTTACATCATGCTCGCAGCTGTCTCTCCAATCGTACGGATGCCTTTACGTATATTTTCGTCGCTAACTCTGGAGAAGCCAAGCCGCATCGTGTGGAGTCCTTGACCAGGTTCCAGGTAGAACGTGTCTCCAGGTGTGAAGGTTACGCCCTTCGCCTTGCAGGCGACGAGCAGTTCTCTGGTTTGAATCTCTGGAGGGAACTGCACAAACAGGTGCAGGCCGCCCGCCCCGGAAATCTGGCACATGGGCAAAAACTGTTTCAAGCAATGCACCACTAGCTCATATTTCCGTTTGTATTCCATGCGAGCCCGCTTCAGGTACTTCTCGAAATTACCGTTGCTCAGGTATTGATAGAGCAGCGATTGATCCAAGGTGGACGTATGGATACTGCGAGCCCGCTTCATGCTCTCCAGATAATCGATTAACGCTGCATCGGCAATAATCCAGCCAACACGAAGTCCGGGGAAGAGAACTTTGGAGAAGCTGCCCAGATACACCAGACTATTGCCGCTGCCCATGCTGGCAATCAGGGGAGAGACATGAGAGCCGGAATAGCGAAGCTCTTCATTGAATCCATCCTCGATAATCGGGACCTGATATTCATTCATTAAACGTATAATTTCAGTCCGTTTGGCAGGTGAAGTCACGATTCCGGTCGGATTGTGGTAGGAGGGCACAAGATATGCCAGATCATACGCACTGCCAGCCAGCTCTTGCTCCAGCTGCTTCAGGTCGAGGCCATCCGGCTCCATGTTGATGCCCGTTAGCTGAAACTGATGCAGTCTGAGGTTTTTGATCGCTGTGTGGTGTGTCGGATTCTCACAGAGCGCTTTACCGCTTTTTTTGCGCAATGCCCCAAGCACCAGGTCGAAGCCCTCCGTGAATCCGTTCGTGATCAGGATATCCTTGCCGGTAAGGTCTACGCCTTTATTCTCCATATAATGCAGCAGATACTTCATGAGCGGCCTGTAACCTTGCGCGTAGCCGTAATTGAGCAGGACCTCGCCTTCAAGAGACATCCGGTCCAGAAACGCCCGCTTCACATTATGAAGATCAAACAGCTTCTCATCCGGTGCAATGCTGGTAAACGAAATGTCCCCGCGTTCGGCTCCCGATCCATGCTTCATCAGATCATATTGCTCGGCCCGAATGGCATATTCACTCACCTCGGCGTTCCAGTCCAGCTCCCAGTGTGCTTCGGCCTTCGGCGTTTCCAAGAGTGTGCTGACGTAATTGCCTTTGCCTTTTAAAGCATAGATCAGCCCCTCATCCTCAAGCTCCGCGTAGGCGAGTAGAATCGTACTGCGGCTAACCTTCATGAGTGTACTCAGCTCACGGGTGGAAGGCAGTTTTTGATTGGGCTGCAGGCCGCCTTTTAACATCAATCGCTTCAAATAATCTTTGACTTGTATATATACAGGGCGGTCCTCCGTCAACTGCAGATCGGAATACATCCCATCACTCCCTCTTCTGGTATCTTCCCATATTATAAACCTGGCTGAAAGAACCACGATACCTCTGTTTCACAGCTCAGGTGGCCTGAGTCACATACGCAAACGGGAAAAAGCCCTGGCTCAAATGCCGGGCTGGAGGTAGAACTTGTTCAATTCTAAGGTTGTAATACTATGCTTGCCTACCTGCTACAGTTTCATGTTCTGACTAGTCTCTGAGGAAATAACTGTTTATCTATATGGTGTCTCTAATTGCTATGGTAAGGCTACAATGAAAATATTATTGCTTTGATTTCTGAATGATCAACGGAATGCAGTGGTCAAAAGAAATCTTGTTAGCTGCTGGTTATCCAGCACTACTTACTCTAATTAGGGTCGTATAGATGGTGAATCCACTTTCTATTCAAGCTACTTTCTTAAAGCTACTGTTCTTTCTTCTTTCTAACTGTACTCTTCTCGTGTGCGCGTCACCGAATTCAGTAGAGAAAGACTATAAATCCTGAGCATATCCAACAAACATGGATATAAAGACATGTGTCTTAGTGCCCAAATTCTTCCTCTACCCATATAGTACCACTTTGAATCAGGGAAGTTAAGTTTTTTTTTGAAATATTTGTCGCAATAGCGAAAATTCCGTGAATTGTGCTTCATATAGAGCAAAATGGTGTCGAATGATAATCCGAAAAAGGGGATTCTACTAACCGTATATAGAACGTATAAAATAAGGGATTAGTTTGTTTTTTTGCCGAAAATCTCCTGTTCCAAACTGCTGCGGGTGAGGTGTTATTTGTCTGGAAAGCGCGAAAAAGCATGTGTCATGATTGTTACCGGGTGGAAGCAGGGAAGAAAATAAAAGTACCAAACATATATTATCAATTTAATATAAGTGAAGTATAATGTGCATAAGGTGCTTTACGAGTAAGCAAGCAAATGAATGAATAAGCCAGGCTTTATTGAGCATGGAAGGTAATGCATTGCGCAATTACGTAATTATTTATGTGAAGATGGGCGAAATTAAGTGAGAATTGCAGAAATAAATATGTTATTGCGTAAATACGTAATATGATGCGTAAATAAGTGCATTTGCAAGTGGAATGATAAAGCCATTATGTGAATCAGCAAGTTAGCAGGTAAGTAAGCGGATGTGTCAGTGAGTTAATAAGCAAGCTGATGAGCAAGTTAGTGAGTTGGTTAGTAAGCTAGTACGTGAGTAACGAAGTAAGCGTGTGTAAAGTGTAAATAAGTGATTAACTGGTCCTGGAGCAGGGCAGAGGCATGCAGCAGGAAGAGACATTCTGTTAACCGTCAAGCACAACGCAGCAGCACCTACAATGGGTTTTATAGATTTGCCAAATACATAGGAAGAGGTGATTGTGTTGATCGGTCGTAGCGGTAACCCTACACTTAAAGACAGCACATTTGAGAACAGAGGGTATGGGGAGGATCGGTATCAGGAGTACATGACGATTAACGGCACGGTGAACAAAGCGTTCATTACGCTGGTCATTCTGCTGGGCAGTGCATTTGCAACGTGGATGATGTTTTTTAACGGACAAGAAGTGATGCCGCTTGCGTACGGCGGCTTGATTGTTGGTTTTATTCTCGCGCTGGTGATCTCATTCAAACCGGTGGTTGCTCCTTATCTTGTACCCGTCTACGCTGTAGCAGAGGGAATGTTCCTTGGAGCGCTCTCGGCAACGTATGAGTCTCTGTACAATGGCATTACACTACAGGCGGCACTGTTAACGATTGCGGTTTTTATCGCACTCCTGACAGCGTACAAAACAAGATTGATCAAAGCGACAGAAAACTTTAAACTGGGTGTTGTTGCTGCAACCGGCGGTATTATGATTATGTATCTGCTCAGCTTTGTGCTCAGTTTCTTTGGCATTACGATTCCGTATTTGCATGAGAATAGTCTGATCGGTATCGGAATTTCTGTAGTCATCGTCATAATTGCTGCTCTTAATCTGGTACTGGATTTTGACTTTATTGAAGGTGGTGCCGAGCAAGGTGCGCCCAAGTATATGGAGTGGTACGGTGCGTTCGGGCTGATGGTAACTCTGGTATGGTTGTACATTGAGATTATTCGTCTGCTCAGCAAACTGCGGAGCAGGGACTAGCACTGCGCAGCAGTGAGCCTAACGATATGGTTGTATCTTGATTGATTGTTTGACGTAAGCAAAGCCAATGCGCATAACCAGCGTGTTGGCTTTTTGTAGTGCGCCCGGCACGGGCGATAACTTGGCGGTGAAAGTCCGCTACAGGCTTGGCAGTAGGAACTGTTAGCCAAGGGCAAGGGTGTCCGTCGCGAGGCGGAATCTGAAGGAAGCCGGAGGCAAACCCTCGGTCTGACGAACAGAAATCACATACAAGGCATGCTGGAACGGACGAGCTTGCTATACAAAGCGAAGTCCAATACTGCCCGAATTCCAGGATGTAAATGTGGCAGATGGATGAGGGGAAGGTTATCGTTCTTACCCGGGGAGGTCTCACTGACGTGAAGTAGGAAAAAAAAAAAATCCGAAAGACGGAGTAAAGCTTGTGGTGAGAAGTCAGCAGAGGTCATAGTACCGGAAGTTTTTTTTTCGGGAAGGACTGAACAATCGTAAGTCTTGAGTACAGACTGAAAGGAGAGTCGATGCGATGAAAGCAGAATACCGAAAGGGCTGCCGGCAAAGAGATGGCGTGGAACGCGAAAGGTATGTCGGAGCGCGGAGTATCGAAACTCGGGAAAGTAGAGAAAGAGACGGTGCAAAAGACCTGATGGAACGCATCCTGAACAGAGACAATCTGAATCGGGCGTATAAACAGGTCAAACGCAACCAAGGAGCGCCGGGAATCGACGGAATGACCGTGGAGGCAGCGTTGCCGTGGTTGCGTGAAAACAGAGAAGAGTTGCTGTACAGCATTCTGGAAGGCAACTACAAGCCAAGCCCGGTACGGCGCAAGGAAATCCCCAAACCAGATGGAAGTGGCGTGCGAAAGCTGGGCATCCCGACCGTGATCGATCGGGTGATTCAACAAGCGATCGCGCAGCAGTTGCAACCGTTGTTCGAACCGATGTTCTCGGACGGAAGCTACGGCTACCGTCCGGGACGAAGTGCGCAGCAAGCCATTCGAAAAGTCAAAGCCTATGCGGAGCAAGGCTACGGACATGCAGTCGAAATCGACCTGGCGAAATACTTCGACACGCTCAACCATGAGCTTCTTTTGAACGTACTGCGAAAGCGAATACGAGACAAACGTGTCATCGATCTGATTAAGAAGTACTTGAAAAGCGGCGTTATGGAGAATGGCGTCCGCCGGAGGAGCAAAAAAAGGATCGCCCCAAGGAGGGCCGCTGTCGCCGCTCTTGGCGAACATTTATCTGAACGAATATGACCAAGAGATGGAAAAACGGGGTGTGACGGTGATCCGCTATGCGGATGACATCGTTGTTCTCGCGAAAAGCAGAAGAGCAGCCCTGCGATTGCTGGTATCCAGCCGAGCGTATCTGGAGCAAAAGCTCAAGCTGCAAATGAATACGCAGAAAAGCAAGGTGGTCAGCGTGGTGTCGCAGAAGCATTTCAAATTCCTTGGATTCGCGCTCGGCAAGAACGGGAAGGGGGTGTACATCCGTGCACACCGTGAATCCCTGGCCAAGGCCAAGCGGAAGCTAAAGGAGCTAACGAGTCGAAGTCAAGGCAAGAAGGCGCGGCAGGTGATGGAGAAGGTGAAAGTCTATATCCGTGGCTGGATCGGCTATTTCTACGTAGCGGACATGAAGCGAATCCTGCAAAATTGGAATGAATGGTTACGAAGACGAATGCGGATGTACATCTGGAAGCAATGGAAGAAGTCACGAACGAAGGTACAGAACCTGCAAAAGCTGGGCGTACCGGAGTGGCAAGCGTACCAATGGGGGAACACGCGGCAAGGTTACTGGCGAATAGCCGGAAGCGCAGTGCTGAATCGCTCTGTAACCAACGAAAGGCTCGCACAGGCAGGGTATTATGACTTCCCTGCCCAATACGAGCGCTTACGTCAAAGCACTTAAACGATTGAACCGCCGTATACCGAACGGTACGTACGGTGGTGTGAGAGGTCGGCTACTCAACTAATGCGTAGCCTCCTACTCGATTTATCAGGCTTTATCTAGGTTAGCCCGTAATTACTGGTTGGGCTTTCTGTGATTGGAGTGAATCGCAGCGAGAGAGGTGTGATGGAAGGAGGGGGAGACATCAAGGCTTGGAGATAGGAATAAGCAGTAGGGCAGAGTAGAGCAGCGGAACAGAGAAGAGCAGTAGAGCAGAGAAGAGCATTAGAACAGAGTAGAGGAGTAGGGCGGTGGGGCAGAGAAGAGCAGTACGGCAGTACGACAATAGAAGTTAGGGGAAGGAACCATGAAGCGGCTGCAGGTTGCGGGAGAAAGGATGGACGGCAGATGGAGTAGTGATTGACCCTGTAATATAAGTGGAGGGAAGCGAGTCGAAATGAAATGGATTAGAGTGGGTCGAATTATAGGAATGAAGTGCATGGAATAGCGTAAGTGAAATGGAGCAGGCTAGTAAGTAAGTAATCAGGTCATGGGAGAGAAAGAGGAGAAGGGGGCAAGCAGGCAGGCAGGCGTAAAACTTTGGTAAGAGGGGGGCGATTAACAGAAGAAGGTCGATAGCTATCGCAAGAGTCATTAGGGAAATTAGCGGATTAGTGTTGTTGGAGTGGTAGGGGAGTGTTGGGCATGCGTGTGAGAGTAATGTGGAGGAAGATAAAATTCTAACGTTTCCCAGGAGCCTTATTTGCCTCACATCGGACCGTTTTCAAAGCTAACGATTCCTGGAGACCTTATTCTCCCAAGTTGGGGTGGTTTTGGACTAAAAACAACCGTTTATACGAAAATAGCGTTTGTACGGATCGTTAGAATTCAGAATGTACGAAAATACGCTAAATAAGGCTTCTACGAATCGTTAGAATTTTGCCGATGCATATGAGCAACCTCCAGCCCCACCAGACAAGAGCTCCGGCTCCGGCTCTTTTCCTTAACCATGCACGGGTGTTCCCCAACCCAACCCAACAACAACCGAACCACCAAACTTACATATGATCCCCTACCGAGCCCATACCCAGCCAACTTTAGTTTCACTCAATTAATCTAAAAAAATACGTCATAACTCAGCATGAGCGGCATTACATTAGCTTGGTGTATATCTGATCTAGTGTCACGATCTCAGGTTTCTTTGGCAACTCACCTTTGGCAGCACAGGCCGCCAGCATATGTTGCGCATCCAGAGGCTGGCTGTAAAAACGATGATGCATGACACGCGTGTTCTGCCTACTCGCAGTTCTCCATTGAGTCAGCTCACGCGTATCACCTGCACCAATCACATTGCCTGCATCAAGCATACCACCTGCATCACTCGCAACTTGCAAGGCATTCCTATGAGCCGCATCTATATTCCCCGCGTCCGCCCCATCATAGCGATCTGTCAGCCTGAACACATCGCCGCTATCTAGCGAAGTTTCTCCTTGCTCCAGCTGCCCTGTTAATTCTGTATGCCCAGTCTGCGTGCAACGCCACTGGAGATCATCGCCAACCTTGTTCCCTTCTGAACCTTCGCTTGGGAGAATAGCAAAAGAATCCAGCGGTAGCGACAGACCTGTGCCTATAGCTTTAATATAGCTCTCCTTTAGCGTCCATAGGCGATAAAAGGTAGTTACCTGTTGTTCGGCAGGCTGTGCTGCCAGATACGCATTCTCCTGTGTTGAGAAGAAGCGCTCTGCAATCTGCAGGTCAATCGGGGCTATTTTTTCCACATCCACACCTAATTCAGCTGTCCCGCCAGAGATTAAAGCAATCCAATCCCCGGAATGGGAGACGTTGAATGCTATCTTGGGATTTGGAACAAGGCAGGGCTTGCCGTAAGCATTACGTGAAAAAGAAAGCTCCGCCCTTGGCAATCCAGTTAATTCACTTAACGTCACCCGGGTCAATACCTCACCCAGCACAGAGCGATACGCATCGGCTTGATGTATAAAGCGTGCAGCCTGTACCCGCCGCTCTTCAGAGACGGATGACAGAAATAGATCCCAGTATGCTTCAGGTACAACAGAGGGTAATTGCAGTACTTGTATAGTTATCATCATTTATCACCTGACGTTGTATTCGGCATGGAGGACAGGCTTTCCTCTATATTTATCCTTTTCTGGCGTTTTCCTCAGTATTTCAGGCTAGTTGTGTTCTTTTCCATTCTTCATGCGCAACTTGTATCCGATCCCACATTTCTCGGCGTTCCTGCTCTGTATAATTCACCAGCGGTTCATAGAAAAGCTTGGCTAGTACGTTTTTCCATTCATCGTAGGTTTGAATTTCCGTTTTGCTTATGCCTTCGATGCCATGCGTGCGCAGCATACATCCCCTGAGCTCATAGCTGTGGTCTGTATCTCTCTGACGGAGCAAAAATGCATTATGCCAAGGCGAATCAACAGATTGGCTGTAGAATTCATGTTTTGGAATAAACTCTTCCAGATTGGTAAGCTCTTCGGGATCATAGTCCACTCCCTTACTTGGTCCATTAGGCTCATATTCAAGTCTCCATCCACCGGAAACAACGGAAGAAGACATTAATGTATAAGTAAACGGCGCGGGGCCATAAATTCCGTAACGAAGAGGAAGCGGTTCAAAAGGCATGCCGCCCAGCCCGACATCCACAATCCAACGTTCCACATTCGGGTCCGCATCCGGCAAAGAGACGGACAGACCGAGATGGAACGAGTTCACACGTGGTTGTTCTCCATGCGGCTGAACGCCGGCACGGTGCCAATGCACTGTATATCCCAGAGACTGAAGCAACACACTGAATGCGCCATTTAGATGGAAACAGTAACCGCTGCGTCCTTGCAGGATAAGCTGCACGGATTCTCTCAGATCGATGCCTGCGGGCCTGCCTGCAAAAATATCGACCGTTTGCCAAGATAGATGGTGGACATGTGTCTGCTGCAATTCGGCAAGGAATTCAAGAGTAGGTTTCTTGATTGTATTAATGCCTATCCGTTTCAGATAAGCGTGTATTTCAGATGGAGTCAATGTAACATTCATCCCGATCACCTCTCAGTTATATCATGGGCTGCAAGTGAAATGTTGTGAAAGCTGCGGCCCTGAATTCATTGTATAAGTGAACGTCTGAAATGCACACATGTGTTTCCCTTAATTGTACCGGTACAATTTAGAGGATAGTAAAATGTAGAGGTTATAGTGTACGCATATCATATTTCGGGTGTGGACTCATTTCGATCAATAGGAGTTTAATTTCTTTTTCGGGGTATGTTAACCGTTTGGAGTGGATATAGGTTAGAATAGAGATAGATAGCAGGATTAGGAGATGGAAAACATGGCTAATGATGAAGTAATTTTGACACAGGAAGGCTTGGAAAAGCTGGAGGAAGAACTGAAGGAACTGAAAACAGTGAAGCGCAAGGAGCTTGCAGAACGTCTGAAGCTTGCGATCAGTTACGGGGACCTGAAGGAGAACAGTGAGTATCATTCAGCCAAAGATGATCAGGCATTTATGGAGACCCGCATTCTGATTCTGGAGAAAATGTTGACCAAGGCAAGAGTGATCAGCTCGGACAATATGGACTCCACCAAAGTTGGCATCGGTTCAACCGTGCTGCTGAACGATCTGGAGTTTGCCGAGAAGATTGAATATCAACTGGTTGGACCTGCCGAAGCAGATGTATCCAACAATAAAATTTCGTATGAGAGCCCACTTGGTAAAGAATTAATGGGCAAAGAGGTCGGCAGTGTGATCCATGTCAATGCACCGATGGGTGTAATCAAATACGAACTGCTGGAGATCAAGATATAAACTGCGCAGCACAGCTGTATTTTGAATACAATGTACTTTATAAAAAGTCGAGATGTTTCAGCGCCATTCCTTATAAACGGCGGTCTGAAGCATCTCTTTTTTGTATGCGTTATTGTGTTTCCCCTGTGAGGTTCATGGTTAAGCTATAACTAATTGTTGCATAATGAAATGAAGCCCATATGGTAAATTTTCGACAAATTGTGATTTATGCATGACCTGACACACGGAGTAGTATATAATTACGGGAAAACTTTAAAGTGATGGAGTAGATACAATGAATTTGAGTAAGTCGAACCTGGACCCGAACCAAGCTGGCAAAGGAGAGCGTTTCTCACGTGCCGGTTTCATTCTGGCGGCCATTGGCAGCTCGGTGGGCCTCGGCAACATGTGGAAATTCCCATATATTACAGGTGAGAACGGAGGAGCGGCGTTTTTCCTGCTCTTTATCGTCTGTCTGCTGCTGATCGGGCTGCCTGTCCTGCTTGCGGAGCTTGCTATTGGACGCAGTGGTCGTGGCAGTGCAGCTACCGCTTTTATCAAAGCGGGCGGACATAAAGGCTGGCTCGCAGCAGGGCTGCTGCAAGTATTAACACCTTTTATCATTCTGTCCTTCTATGTCATTATTGCAGGCTGGACGCTGCATTATGCTGTAACTTCGTTTAGCGGCACATTGTTTAACAATCCGGACTATGCCGGACAGTTCAGTTCGTTTGTAGGCGGGTATATGCCGATTGTCTGGCAATTCGTTTCCGTGCTGATTACAGCGTGGATCGTTGCCAAAGGTGTATCTAACGGTATCGAGAAGTTTAACAAAATTCTGATTCCGTCCATGCTGGTCCTGCTGATTATTCTAATGATTCGTGCCATTACATTGCCCGGCTCAGGGGCAGGGGTTTCCTTTTTCCTGAACCCGGACTTCTCGCAGCTTACTACGGAGTCGGCACTTGTCGCGCTTGGACATGCCTTCTTCTCGTTATCGCTCGGGATGGGTATTCTTGTGACGTACGGCTCGTATGTGGATAAAAATCAATCTCTTGGCGCCGCAACGGTTGCTGTCGGTGCAGGTGACCTGCTGTACGCCTTTATCGCAGGGCTGATTATCTTCCCAACGACGTTCTCGTTTGGCATTGCGCCTGACCAAGGGCCTTCCCTGATCTTCATCGCACTGCCCGCAGCATTCTCGGCGATGCCGGTTGGCTTCCTGTTTGCTGGCTTGTTCTTCATTTTGCTGGCGATTGCGGCGTTAACATCTGCGGTTTCCCTGCTTGAGGTTCCCGTGAAATATTTCATGGAGCGGTTCGCATGGAGCCGTAATCGTGCGGTGTGGAGCATTTCACTAGCGGTGTTCATCGTAGGTCTGCCTTCGGTATTGTCGCTTGGACTGTTCCCGGAGTGGAAGATCGGATCGAAAAATGTGTTCGACTGGCTGGACTTTGTAGCGTCCAACATTATGCTGCCTGTAGGCGGACTGCTGGTTACGATCTTTGCAGGTTACTTCTGGAAAACAGCGGCCGAGGCATCCGGTCTAAGCTCTCGCTGGTTCCGCATCTGGCTGTTTATGCTGCGTTATGTCGCGCCAATTCTCGTTCTGCTGGTGCTGTTGCACACGTCTGGTATCATTCGTTTCTAAAGTGTGTGAGAGCTGTTCAGGCTGTTACGCAGATTTACCATGCATAAAACCTCTTGGAAGAAATGCAAAAGCCCTTGTGTTCCCCTGTTAATTTTGGGACAATACAGAGTAGAGGTTTTTTGGGTAAGACGACCGATGAGCCATATGCTTTTTTGCGAAAAGAGGTTTATACCATGATTAAATCATCCATATATGGATTAACATTAGAGCAATTACGTGACTGGCTGCCCGAGCATGGGCAGAAGAAATCCCGCGCTTCCCGTATCTGGGAGTGGCTGTACCAGGAGCGGGTGCATGATTTTGCAGGCATGTCCGATGTGCGTCAAGAATGTCTGGATGTACTTGCGGAGCATTTTACAATGAACTCACTCCAGGAGCATGTGAAGCAGGAGTCTTCGGACGGTACGGTGAAATTCCTGCTCCGTCTGCAAGACGGCAACCTGATTGAAACCGTGCTGATGCGGCAAAAATATGGCTTGACCGTCTGCGTAACAACGCAGGTCGGCTGCAACATCGGCTGCAGCTTCTGCGCGAGCGGGCTGATTAAGAAAAGCCGTGATCTCTCCGCTGGCGAGATTGTGGAGCAGATCATGCATGTACAGCGGCATCTGGATGCTGCTGGGCAAGGTGAGCGCGTCACAAACGTCGTGGTAATGGGCATTGGCGAACCGTTTGATAACTTCGAGCATATGAGCAACTTTATCGAAGTGATCAAGGATCGCAAGGGGCTGGCGCTGGCTGCGAAACGGATCACGGTCTCCACAAGCGGTCTGCCGGATAAAATCAAGGAGTTTGCAGACAGCAGTCTGCAAGTCAACCTGGCAATATCCCTGCATGCGCCGAATAATGAGTTGCGCACACAGATCATGAAGATCAACCGGGCCTTCCCGATTGAACAATTGATGGGTGCTGTCGATTATTATCTGGAGAAAACAAACAAACGCATTATGTTTGAATACATTTTGCTTCGGGATGTGAACGATCAGCGGGAGCATGCGGCCGAGCTGGCTGAACTGCTGTCCAGCCGCAAGAGCATGGTCAGCGTGAATCTGATTCCGTACAATCCGGTGGATGAGCACAGCCAGTATCAGCGGAGCACCGAGGAATCCATTCTGGGCTTCTACGATACGTTGAAGAAGAACAACATTAATTCAACGGTGCGTATGGAGCATGGTACAGACATTGATGCCGCCTGCGGACAACTGCGCAGCAAACAGATGAAGAACAATGCGGAAGCCGAAGCAAAGGGCAAATCTGATGTAAAAACAGATGCAAGTCGTCTGGCTATGGGTTAAGCTTTTCAATTAGCACAGCAATACCGCAACACCACATAATCAATATGAATAGTCAAACGCCTCTATCCGTTACCACTGAATGAAGTGGAGGGTAGAGGCGTTTTTTGGTTACGCGTTATTTCAGCTGTTTGGTCATCAACAGATGGGGAATGCCATCCTCCATAAACACCTCGGAAGCGGGAGCGTAGCCCAGACGTTCATAGAAGCCGGAAGCCTGTACTTGTGCGTGCAGCTTGGCCTTTTTCAGTCCATCGGTGAGTGCCATTTCTTCCAGCTTGTTGATCAACACACGGCCCAGACCATGCTTGCGGTAATCCAGCATGACACAGATGCGCTCCAGCTTTGCGACGTGCTCGACGATGCGCAGTCTGGAGGAGGCAGCAGGCACTCCGTCCACATAAAGCAGGATATGGCGTGCTTCCGTGCCTAATGCATCATATTCATCAAATTCCTCCGCCGCAGACACACCCTGTTCTTCTACAAAGATCGCAGTCCGAATGGCAAAACAAGCATCAAGCAGGGCTTGGCTGTCTGCATCGACAATTGTTATATTCATTAATCTATTCTCCTTCGCAAGATCATAATATCGCAATGAATGCGAACGTGATAAACTAGTGTAGTTATACCATCAATTATGTTGCGAATGCAACAATTTTATATAGGAGTGTGAGCGCTGTGAATGAACCTAATGAATCACTTGCACTTGATGAGCCCAGAGAGGTGCTGCGTGAGATTGGCATGATTGCCCGCTGCCTGGACTCCATCAGCAACGTTGAATTCCAGCATCTGAATCTGTCCCGGGGGCAATATTTGTATTTGTACCGCATCTGCGAGAATCCGGGCATTATTCCGAACCAGCTGGCTGAACTGATCAAAGTGGATCGAACAACTGCAGCCCGGGCCATCAGCAAGCTCGAATCGGATGGTTTCATAGTCAAACAGCCTGCATTGGGTAATAAGAAGAATAAGGTGCTGTATCCAACAGCGGCAGGGCTGGAAGCATGGGAGTTTATTCGCAGAGAAGGCGTCCACTCGGACCAGGTGACACTGAATGGATTGACAGAGGAAGAGATTCAGACAGCGATACAGCTTTTGCGCAGAATGAGGCATAACATCGAGGTCGACTGGAAATTTGTTAAAAAGGGCGGCCGCCGCTCATACATGGATCACCATGAATAAGCGCACACTTTGGATAAGACCTGCTTCTCTTGTCAGAAGAGGTTCTGCTGCTCTGTCTTATATCCCTGTCAGGAGGAATGGTGTGAAATTTATTTTTCGCAATAAACGCTCATGGTACATACTGCTGCTTGTCGCCTTGTCTGTGGCGATTTTACTGCTTTGGAGGGAGCGGTTTGTGATGGAAAAGGTTTCGCCTACAGCTGTCTTTATTGAAGAGCATATGACAAATCCCAATGGTACACTGGCAACCTATCTGAAGGATGCGGTGTCTGAGAGAGCGGATATCGTAGCCGGGAGAGAGGCATTGTCAGAATCGCTGGGGTTGTGGATGCAGTATGCTTTGGCAATGAATGATGAACCTATGTTCCAGAAGGCTTATTCACAGCTACAGACGTATTATGTGATCCGCCCTGATCTCTATATCGCCTGGAAGCTGGATACGCAGGGCAAGGCTCATGTAGCGACCAATGCACTGGGTGATGATCTGCGAATTATGGGAGCGCTGCTGCAAGCGGCTGACCGCTGGGAGCAAGGCAGAGCAGAAAAGCTGGCCACGGCATCGGCTCTGGCAAGAACCTTGACGCAGCGAACCGAGCAGCGGGGTTACATGGTTGATTTTTATGATTTTGAAGGCAGACATTCCACCAATACGTTAAGTCTTGTCTATATCGATTTGCTCGCACTGAAAGCGATGAGAGATCATCAGATGCTTGAACCGAATGCTTATGAGCGCTACGTCAGTGTACTGCATAAAATGCCTGATGATGGCCTATTCTATCCGAAGAGCTTTGATGTTATAAACGAGATGTATACCTACGATACCAAGGTGAATCTGATTGATCAGCTCATCGTGGCGAATCATGTGATGGAGTCAGGAAGCAGACCTGACAAGCTTATTGTTTTTCTGAAAAAAGAGTTCGAGACTCGGGGCAAGCTTCCCGGCCAGTATGAACGCACAACTCGCACACCGGCTGTGAATTACGAATCAGCTTCGGTGTACGGCCTCACGATGCTGCTTGCTGTTCGTTCAGGTGATGAAGCCTGGGCCAAGCAGCTGTACAAGCATATGATCACCTTGCGGGGTCAGGATTCCCGTTATCCGGGTGGTTATGTGTTTGACGGAAACACACATCTGTTCGATAATCTGTTTCCGCTTCTCGGGGAAACGGCTTTGTATAATTTGCTGAAAAAGTAGGAGACCTATGAAAAATAACGCGATTACCCATCGTCTTGCCTGGGGATATGCCATTTTAATCGGCCTTGCCATCTTGCAGCAGCTTCTGGTGTATCTGCAACTGTACATGAATCAGAGCTATACCCTGCTTCATATCGTTTTAAGCACCGCATCACTTGCGGCGCTCGCTTTAGGACTTTTACTACCTGTTGGCGTATCGGTTGTCCTTGGTTTTGTATATCTGGTCATTTATTTTGTGTGGTTGGTGACATTTGCAGATTCCAATATACTGGTGTTTTCGTGGTGGCTGCTTATCCCGGCGAACTTGGCGATCTCGGCGGTTATCAAGAGAAGGCTGGTGCGGAGCGCACGCATTATTGAACGTCTGGAGCAGATGAAGGACCACAATCCCGAGATTGATCTGGACACGACACTAGGCAACAAGCAGGCGCTGGGAGATACATTAATCAAGCAGAGCAACCTTGCCCGCCGTTATTCAGATTGTTATGGATTCTGTATTGCCATGTTCAAGATTGAATTTCTGCCGCTTGTAATGGAGTCGCTTGGTTCCGTGCGATATGCGCAGTTCTTGCTAGAGATTTCTCAGACGATCCAGAAGCAGATTCGCTATGAGGATTACAAATTTTTTGTAGACCGCGGCCGGTTTGTCATCCTGTGTCCGATGGTGAATACAGATTATTTACCGATGCTGACACGCCGGATCAAAAAAAATGTGATGGATCTGGAGGTGCTCGACAAGCGTGGAAACGAACTGCAGACGGTAATTAAATCCGGTGCACTCGTGTTCCAGAAGGAGCAGTTCAGCAAGTATGACAATATCGACACTGTGCTTGCTGCACTGGAACGAAATACGGAGACGGATCTGATTGGAGAATACATCTAACGGGAAGGGGCGGGCGAATGGATTATATGACGTGGTTTATCCCGATCTGCATTGCTGTCAGCTGTATCTTTACGGTATTTACGATCCTGTTAACCATCGCGACGCTTCGTTTTCGCTCCAGGGTGATCCGCAGGTATGATCGGAGGAAAACGGGTGGCTGATATCATTCTGATCTTGTCGATATTCAGTATCTGGATTGCCGTATTTGAATCGATTGTTATTATGGCAGGTGCAATTCGTTTTATTCACAAGCAGGAGAAGAGAGGTATTCAGATTCCGGAAAATATGGATCATTATCCGACTGTCACGGTGATGGTACCCGCTCATAACGAAGGGCTCGTCATTGTGGCAACCGTGGAGCACATTTTGCGTCTGAATTATCCTGAAGACAAAATACAGCTCATCGTCATTGCGGATAATTGCACGGATGATACGGCAGAGCGGCTGCACAGCTTTCTGAGTCAAACGAGTTATGTGCATCGCAATGTTACCGTTCTCGAGCGTAAAGGTACCGGGGGCAAGTCCGGCGCGCTGAACGACGGGCTGGGGCTGGCGACGGGAGAATGGATCTGCATATTTGATGCAGACGCCGCACCCGAGCGTAATTCACTGATGTTTCTGGCGCAAAAATCACTGGAAGATCCTGAACGCTATGGTGTCGTATTTGGCCGGAACAAGGCACGCAACCGGGGGCAAAATTTCCTCTCCAACTGTATCAATCTGGAGATTATAACTTCCCAGCGTGTGTACCACACAGGACTGTGGGAGCTGTTCGAACTTGGAACCATTCCGGGTACGAATTACATTATCAAAAGCAAGCTCATCCGCGAAATCGGCGGCTGGGATGTGACCGCCATTACCGAGGATACGGCTCTGTCGTTCGAGATTATGAACCGCGGCCAGCTGGTCGCGCTTGCACCGCAAGCGGAGGCGTATCAGCAGGAGCCGGAGCAGCTGCGTGTATACATGAAGCAGCGTGAGCGCTGGGCGAAGGGCAACTATCAGGTTGTACTGGATAACATTCATAACCTGTTTAATCGTTCAAGCTGGCGCAACAAATTGCTGGTGCTGTACTATGCGGTCAGTTATTTCTGGTTTATGCTGGCGATTATCGTGTCGGACATCATCTTTGTGGTGAACCTCGTGTACCAGGTCATTGCCATCTTCAAACCGGAGGTTCGTTCGCCATTCCAGTTTGCCGGCGATGCCTATGTGTATCTGGTTATTGGCTGGGCCTTGATGTACTTTATCTATGTGCTGCAAATCAATCTGGCACTGGCAGCGGATATCGGGCAGAGCAACACCCGCAATTTTATCTATGCGTGTGTATCGTATTTTACCTATGCGCAGCTGTTCATTCTGATCTCGATTCGCGCATTCTACAATTTGCTGCTGGACAAAATACGCAAACGCGAGAGCAAATGGTACAAAACGGAACGTTTTGGATAGACAGTGATAAAGGCGAGGCCTGCTTCCGATGCAGCTTTCTTGTAGAAAACTTTCAGGCAAACGCTTCGCTTTTTCAGTTTTTTTCTGTCCTCTTCAGTGTTAAGGCTGTTTACGGATAATTAATCCGTAAGCGGTCTTTTTGTCATGGCGGGAGCTTGTTATATTTGGTATACTTTTACAGATAATAGGTTGCAAAAGAATGTGTTAATGAGCGTCACATGAATGAACGGAATGGAGGTTAGTAAAGGATGAGTGAAAAGGGCTCGGATTTTTATGATAATGATGCTGTATTTCAGACGTATATGGAACACCGCCAAGGACGGGACAATGCCAATGATACACTGGAGAAGCCGGTTATGCTGGAGCTGATCGGGGATGCCTCAGGCAAGAACATTCTGGATCTCGGCTGCGGGGATGCGAGATTTGCCGCAGAGCTGCTGGGAGAAAGGCACAAGGGCTCGGCCTATACAGGCGTTGAGGGCTCAATCAATATGGTCACAGCAGCCCGCGACTCGGTTAAGGGGTTAAATGCCCGAATCGAGCACTCTTATCTGGAGGAATGGACGTATCCAGCCGATACATATGACCTTGCGATATCAAGATTGGCTATTCACTATATTGAGGATGTGAACAGCCTGTTCCGGAGAGTATATGCTACGCTGCGTAAGCAGGGGCTGTTTGTCTTCTCGGTGGAGCATCCAGTCATTACTTCAACGCTTCAGCCTTCAGGCATGCGTACGAACTGGGTTGTGGATCAATATTTCGTTGAGGGATATCGGGAGCAGCAGTGGCTCGGGGGTTCTGTGAAGAAAATGCACCGTTCTGTAGAATCCTATTATACTGCGCTGCAGCAGGCCGGATTCCGTGTGGAGCAGCTGCGTGAATCTGCACCGCAGCGTGCCTACTTCACGGATGAAGAGACCTACGAGCGAAGAAAACGCATCCCGCTATTCCTGTTCCTGGCAGCCCGTAAACCGGATTGAACTACAACCAGAAGCCGGGAAGGCTGGATGCGTGGATCGCAAAAGTTAAGTTATACTCAGTTAAGCCAAAGTTCTGCACAGAAAACCGTGGATAACACAACATATAGGAGTGAAAAGCCCAAAAACTATCCACATGTGGATAAGATTTTGGGCTTTGTTTATTTTTTTATCCCCATAGTCCGCTTTTCAGGTTTTTTTATGTCCTCATCTATCCAGACGCATTGGCAAAATTTCGCTTATCCCCGATGGCAAGTCTGCCACTACGAGCGCTAACGATCAGGAGAAGCCTTATTTCGGCCTATTTGGCTTTTGGAAATTCTAACGATTCACAGAGACGCTATTCAGCTGAGATCAACCTGATTATGGGCATTATTCGGTATTCCGAATGAAATAAGCTTCCTGGAGATCGTTAGAATTCTGATGTCCCCGATTCAGGGCAAATAAGCTTTCTGGAGATCGTTAGGAATCCAGCTCCTAGGGCGTGTCTTGAAACCTGCTGAAAGTGCATCTTTCACCCTTTTTCCGCCCCCTGCTACGTCACTTCCCCTTGACGTGCCCCGGCACGCCTGCGGAAAACTTCCTTGCTTGGAACGAAAATTCGGCAAAATTGGCTTTCTTCAGAGTTTTCAGACACGCCCTGATTGAGCAGCCTGCTATGCTGGTATTCTTGCCCCATTACAGCCCTTTTTGACAATCATGGACCAGCTTTGTGTCAGGTTCTAAAGCCATCGATTCTTTAATTCAATTTGCTTAGCTAAAATTTGTATAGCTATATATAGCTTGCTATTTCTGGTCTTGGGACGCGGCCGCCCGGACATAGACCCGCTCACCATGCCGATCCACCTCTACCGGTGCTTCGAAGAAATCACTTAACACATTCTGAGTCATCAGCTCCTCCGTGAGCCCGTTCCCGAAGACCTCTCCCCGCCGGAGCAGAAGACTATGTCTGAAAACAGGCAGTATCTCCTCCGTATGGTGCGTTACATAGATCAGCGAAGGAGTATCCGGGCGTTCAGTCAACTCCTGGATGCTGTGCAGCAGATGCTCACGGGAGAATAGATCGAGTCCATTGCAGGGCTCGTCCAGAATAAGCAGCTGCGGGTTCGCCATCAGAGCGCGGGCAATAAGCAGCTTCTGCTTCTCCCCTTGAGAGCAGGTACGGTATTCGCGGTCCCACAGATGCTCACAGCCGAGTGTCTGCATCCAGTGCCTGGCCTGTTCCAGATCCTCGTCTTCGAGCTTGTCATACAGACCAATTGTGGCGTGTTTGCCGCTGATGACCACATATTGTGTGCGGTCCGTCGCATACAGCTTCTCTTGCAGGGAAGAGCTGACCCAGCCGATGGACTTCCGCAATTCTCTCAGGTCCACACTGCCATATTCATGGCCGAGCACCGAAATGCTGCCTTCCGTGGGCCACAGGTAGCCGGTGATCATGTTGAGAAGCGTTGTTTTGCCAGAGCCGTTCAGGCCAAGCAGCGCCCAGTGTTCGCCCTTGTTTACACGCCAGCTGACATCGTGCAACAGCGTGAGCGGCCCTCTTTTCCAAGTGACATGCTGTACATCAATCATCATTTGACTATTCCTTCTCTCTGTTAAATATCGCTCGTCCTGATCCTCATCTTATTGTATTGAACCTGCTGTTGAAGTTTCAATAGCTTGTTAGACTTTAGCGGGTTGATCACGACGCAAGAATACAGCACATACGCCAATCAGGGGCAAAAAGGAACACAGTCGGATGACGAATGAAAGGCTGGTCATATCGATCAGAGAACCGATGACCACCGAGCCAAGCCCAGCCATGCCAAATGACAGGCCGAAGAACAAACCCGATACTGTACCAATGTGACGCGGCAGTAATTCCTGAGCGTAGACAATAATAACACTGAAGCCGGACATCAGGATTAATCCGATGATGCCACACAGCACCATTGACAAGACGGGGCCTGCATAAGGGAGCAGTAGCGAGAACGGAGCAGTACCCGCAATGGAGAACCAGATCATCGGTTTACGCCCGAAACGGTCTGCGAGTGGTCCGCCGAGCAGTGTTCCGAGCATGCCTGCGAATTGAAGGATAAACAAGCAGAGCTGTGCCTTCGAGAGTGGAAGATGATGCACATCCGTATAATAAAAGGCGTAGTATCCTGTCATAGCCGCAATATAAACAAACTTGGAGAATAACAGCAGGATGAGAACGCTCATGGATATCACGATTCGTCTTCGACTCACGGGCTGAAGCGGTGCTTCAGATTCATGCGGCGCATGCTGTACGGACTGTGCCCGATGGATGCGTTCGGCGTTCAGCTTGTTCTTGTACCAACGACTGACCGAGGCTTGGATAACAATACCGATAAGCGCAAAGACCATCAGCCACAGAAATTGCAACTGACCATGCGGAAGCAGTACAAACGCTACCAGCAGGGGAGCAAGAGCCTGCCCGGTATTCCCGCCAACCTGAAAGATGGACTGTGCCATGCCGCGACCTCGTCCAGCCGCCAGATGAGCAACACGCGAGGATTCAGGGTGGAGAATGGATGAGCCGATACCAATCAGTGATGCGGATACGAGCAGCATCCATAACGATGAAGAGAAGGCAAATCCGAGAATGCCGAATAAGGAAAATAACATGCCGCCTGGCAGCAGAAAAGGCATCGGTTTGCGATCAGAAATATAACCGACCAGCGGCTGCAGCACCGAAGCGGTAATATTTAACGCGAAAGCGATCCAGCCCATCTGCGCAAAACTGAGCTGCATGGCCTGCTGAAACAACGGAAAGGCAGATGTAACAACCGTTTGCATGGCATCGTTCAGCAGATGGGCGAAGCTAACTCCTGCGAGCGCCCAGTTCGCTGAGTGGTTAAGTTGAATTTTGTTTAAGGCAGCTTGTGCCATCTTAGATCACCTCGGATATTTTTATCCATAATAAAAGATAGCGGCAGACCTTGTCTTTGTGAAAAGTGCTTGGAAAATAAGCACGATTTGCTATAATGTCAGCAGGTGAGAAACGATGGAATTAAACATGACCTTAAATGGTTTGGAGTTATGGAAAGCTTCTGGCGGGTTCGCGAATGAACCCCATGTACATGATGACTGGTATCAGATAACCCTGCCGATTAAAGGTCAATGCTTGCTGGTGCAGGAACAGCAGACCTATTCATTACAGGCTGGAGTCGGCGTCGTTGCGCAGCCCCGAACGGAGCACTTTTTCGAGATCGGTTCAGATGCAGCCGTCATTGTCATCAAGTTTCGTAATCTGCCGGGAGGGTTGGCGGACCGCAGTTCAACAGCAGCTCCTTCAGAATTAGAGATTACCCAGGCTTTTGATCCCGCAGAGATCAGCAGGCTGTTCCGGGGATGGCATGTGACCGGGCTGGAGGATGAACCGGACCCGCTGCTTATTCAGGAAACCGAGCTGGCTGTAGAGCAGTATCTTGAACGCATATTGTCTGTACCCGAGCATTCGCTCGGATCGGTAAGAGAAGATGGTTCCACACTGGCAAAGAACACCAAGGGCCTGTTGCTATCAAGCCATAATCGTCCTTATTTACTTGGCATTACCGGAAGTACTGCAGGAATAGATCCTCATATGCAGCGTGTATTGGAGTACATTCACAGTGACTTCACCAACGCGATGGACATTGACTCTATGGCAGCGGTAGCGCACCAGAGCAGGTATCATTTTATGCGCTCGTTCAAAATACTGACAGGCTCAACGCCATACCAGTATCTACTGAATTTACGTGTGGAGGAAGCCGCCCGTCGTCTGCGTTATACAACCGAATCGGTGACGGCAATTAGCTTTGCATTGGGATTCTCACATGTCAGTCAGTTCTACAGGGCATTCCAGCGACTCAAAGGTGTTACGCCAATGCAGTTTCGCAATCAGTTGTAATATATATGACAATGCTGATGTGAGGCCGCGGTAATATATGATAAATCATAATGCAGAGGCAGAATAGCTATCCTATTCTTGCCTTTTTTTATGGCGTCTGCCAGTGTACGAATTTTGCGATCAAGGGTTGACCAGAGTCTAAGCAATCCAAAAAAGTATGCCATCACTAGGGCGTGTCTTGAAACCTACTGAAGTGCATCTTTTACCGCCTTTTCGCCCCCTACTGCGTCACTTTTCCTTGACGTGCCCCGGCACGCCTGCGGAAAACTTCCTGGTTTGGAACGAAAATTCAGCAAAATCTGCTTCCTTCAGAGTTTTCAGACACGCCCTAATTTTGTTGTTGCTAAACGATGAGGACTCTGCTAAGATGGGGGAAAGTTTATGTAAGCGTATACATTTAGAGTTAAATTACAACGTTGTAATTTTAATTGAAACGTCGATTCTTTAAATTGAACTGCATATTATATGCTTGTTTATCAAAGTAATTACTTGATTTTTAGTTCTATCTCAGATGTGAGTGTACGTTGAGAAAAGAGATAGGATTTTATTTTTATACCAAAATTCAAACGTTGTAATTATGAGATGAAGGGGAGTGTTTACGTTGAAAAAACGCATTTCCACGCTGTTCAGCCTGATTCGGCGGGATAAGTATTTGCTGCTGATGTTTTCACCCATTTTTCTGTATTACGTCATTTTTATGTATCTGCCGATGCCTGGTGTGCTGTTGGCATTTCGTAATTTTATGCCCGGGCAGGGCATGTTTAGCGGAGAGTGGGTGGGCCTGCGCTGGTTCGAGCAGTTTGTGAACTCGATTTACTTCTGGCGGCTGCTTCGCAACACCTTTTTGCTGGCTTTTCTGCCGCTGCTGTTCGGTTTCTCCATCCCCATTCTATTTGCAGTCTGCATCGTAGAAATTAAGAACCGCACCTTTAAACGCTTCGCGCAAACCGTAACCTATCTTCCTCACTTTATCTCCACCGTCGTGGTGGCCGGTATGATTATCAACTTTTTGTCACCTACAGACGGTATTGTGAACACCCTCATCGCAAGTCTCGGCATAGAAAAAATAAATTTCATGATGGACGCCGGCTGGTTCCGCACCATCTTCACCAGTTCCGACATCTGGCAGAGCTTTGGCTTCAGCTCCATTATCTACATCGCAGCCATCATGGGCATTGATCCGGAAATGTACGACTCCGGCAAAATTGACGGCGTGAACAAATTTCAAGAGCTGTGGCATCTGACACTTCCTAGTATTAAACCAACGATTGTCATTCTGCTGCTTCTGTCGCTCGGCGGCATTATGAGTGTAGGCTTCGAGAAAGTCTATCTGCTCTATAACGGGGCCACGTATGAAACGGCGGACGTGCTGTCCACCTACGTATACCGGATGGGGATCGAGGGCCAGAACTATGGCTTCGCAACAGCGGTCGGCCTGTTCAATTCCATCATCACGTTTGTGCTTGTTTTTGCAGCCAATGCCATGACTCGCCGCTTGACCAAAATGTCACTCTGGTAAAACCACACTGAATTAAAGGAGAGCCTGTATGCAAAAATCGAGAAGTGACCGATTGTTCTATGTCTTTGTCTACCTGCTGACCATCCTGGCCGTTGTTGTCACCCTGTATCCGTTCCTGTATGTGGTCAGCATTTCCTTCAGCTCAGTGGACGCTATCGACAAGCAAAAAGTGGTGCTCTGGCCTGTCGGTTTCACACTTTCAGGCTACCAGATGGTGCTGCAATACAAGGAGCTCTGGGTATCGTTTTACAACACTGTCTGGTATACCGTTGTAGGCACGCTGCTGAATATTGTGGCAACCTGCCTGGCAGCATTTCCATTGTCGAGGCAGCAGTTTTTCCTGCGGCGCAAGCTGAACTTTTTCATCGCCTTTACGATGTATTTCTCCGGCGGACTTATCCCGGTCTATATGATGATTACGTCACTCGGACTATACAATACCCGCTGGGTAATGGTGCTACCAGTGCTGGTGATTACATTTAACGTCATGATCTGCCGCTCTGCCTTTGAAGGCATTCCGAATGAGATATTTGAAAGCGCCAGCATTGACGGTGCGAATGAGTTAACGATGCTGTATCGTCTCGCTGTTCCGATCATCAAACCTACGCTGGCTGTACTGACGCTGTATTATGCAGTATTCCACTGGAACAACTTTTTCTCGGCCCTGCTGTATCTGGGCAAACAGGATATGCAGCCCCTCCAGATGTTCCTGCGAAGGGTGCTGATTATGGCTTCGCCAGAGGTTATGCAGAAGATGGGCGGTACGATGACATCCGGTGCACTGGCGGTTTCAACGCTGCAAGTTCGTTATGTATCCATCGTGGTCAGCATTCTGCCGATCGTGATGATCTACCCGTTTATCCAACGGTACTTCGTTAAGGGCATCACCCTCGGAGCCGTGAAAGGATAGATTTTATTACCGGAGCAGCATAGTCAGAAAGAAAGGGAGTACGTTTTTTTTCAGGGAGTTCGAGGTTGATGCAGAGGATTCAAGGGTTTCGAGGGAGTTCAAAATGGTTCCATACCAAGGAGGAATGATGGATGAAAGTCAAAGGGGCAGGAAGAAAAAGTGTAATTGCAGCAATACTCGCGATCAGTTTGGCGGGTTGCAGCGGGGGGACAGGCGCAGGAACGGATGCGGGGAATACACCTGCCAGCTCGGAGCCAGCGTTCAATTATACAGGTGCAGGACCTGTAACAGATCAACCGGATGCGAAGCTGTCCATCTTGGCAACCAATGCATGGACAACCAATGTGGATTTGTCCACCGCAGCCATCGTTAAGAAAATCGAGAGCAATGCGGGTGTGAAAGTGGATTGGGATCTGATCCCTCCTCAAAATTATGCGGATGCGGTGAATCCAAGACTGGCTGCGGGTACAGGACTCCCGGATATCGTGTACCTGCCGGATCAGGATCAATTGATGAAGTACATTAACAGCGGTCTGTTTATTCCAATTAATGATCTGGTGGAAAAGTACGGCGTCAATCTCAAAAAAATATATGAAAAGTCGCCATCGGTTAAAGCCAGTTTAACAACGCCAGATGGTAAAATGTATTATGTTCCACAGCAGACGCTGACGCGTAACTACATGCCTGTGTTCATGGTCAATGAGCGCTGGTTGAAAAAGCTGGGCTTGAATGAGCCGACTACACTCGACGAATTTACAGCGATGCTGCGCAAATTTAAAACGGAAGACCCGAACGGCAACGGCAAAGCGGATGAAATTCCACTGTCCATGGAATCGAAGTTTGTGCCAATGGCCTTCGGTCCGGCCTTTGGGCTTGATCTATCGAACAATTTCTATGCAGATGATCAAGGCAAAGTACATTTCAGCTATTATGAGCCAGCCTACAAGGAATACCTGACGTATTTGAACGGTCTGTATAAAGAAGGTTTGCTTGGGGTTGACTATGCGAGCACCACAAGCGACCAGGTTACTTCACGGATCTCGCAGGATGTAACCGGGGCAACGTTTAATTTTAGCTGGTATATGTCGATGGTTTACAGCCCGCTCTTCAAGGATTACAAGCCGGAAGAGCCAATTATCAAAGGCATTCTGCCATTAAAAGGGCCGCACGGAGACCAGTTCTACATCGGGCGTACGCCAGTCAGCGGCATCTTCGGAATTAGTAAGGATAGCAAAAATCCGGAGCTGGCATTCCGCTTCCTGGATTATGCGGTCAGTGAAGAAGCACAGACCTATTACACTTGGGGCATCAAGGAAGACACCTATACAGAAGAGAATGGCGTGAAGAAGTTTACGGATAAAGGTAAAGACAATGAATATATCCAGAAGCTCGGGATCGGTCCGGTCAATCTGCCAAACATTCAATCCACCGATTCTGCGGATTCCATCGTAGCTCCTTGGCATGCGAAGCTGGATAAAGAATTAGAGAAATATGTTCGTGAGCCGTTCCCGTTTGTGTATGCTCTGCCGGATGAGGCAAGCGTAGAGAGCATGTCGATGCCTGACATCACCACGTATGTAGAAGAGATGAACTTCAAATTTATTAGCGGTGACGCAAGCCTGGATCAGTTTGACAGTTATATCGAAACACTGAAAAGTATGAATGTTGAACAGGTGATCGCAGGTAGACAGGCACAATATGATCGCTATAAAGCTGCACAGAAATAGGATACAGGTTTCAGGCATATGAGAGGTGATGATTCAATTTGATTACCATTAAAGATATAGCCAAACTGGCAGGAGTGAGCTATAGCACGGTATCGAAGGCACTGAATGATGATCCCCGGATCAAACCGGCGACCAAGCAGAAGGTGCTTGCGGTAGCGGAGAAACATCAATACCGGAAAAACATGCTGGCCCGGCAGCTCTCCACCGGCAGAAGCAACATCATCGGGTTTGTGCTCGATGAGCTCAGCAATCCGCTCTTCTCCAACATATCGGGCAGTCTGCATACCGAGCTGAAGAAGCGGGGGTATCAGATGATTCTGGTTGTGGCTGATGACGGGGTGGATGTATTCAGCCAGCTGCGTGTGGATGGTTGTATTCTGTGGGATTATGCGCTTGACAATCGGGACGTATTTTGGAAAAAGTTTGCGACCCTGAACATGCCCTGTTTTGTCCTTGGTACAGATGAAGCACCGAACTCTCCTTACATCAAGATCGATCGTAAGGAGGGACTCTTCAAAGCGGTGGAGCATCTGATATCCCTCGGGCACAGCCGGATTGGATTCATCGGCAACTCGCAGCATGTGAAGCTGGAAGGATACAGGGAAGCCTTGCAGCGCACAGGTCTTGCTTTTAACGAGAGTCATGTGCTGCCAGCGCATTCCTCCTGGGAGGATGGATATTTTGCCATCCGAAATTATACATTTGGCCCGGATTCTCCTACCGCGTTTATTGGCCTGAACAATCTTGTGACGCGAGGGGCGCTCCGGGCATTGCTTGAGGCAGGCTATAGTGTGCCGCGAGATATATCCATTATCGGTTACGACGATCTGCCCGATATGCAATATGCAGAGGTTGCTCTGACCACGATCGGTCCGCCGCTGGATGAACTGGCTGTTCAGGCCGCAGAGCTGATCGTATCTCTGATCCGTGACGAGCAGGTTGAGGTTCCGGTTGTCATTCAACCGAGGCTTAACCTGCGCAATTCAACGGCAGTGTGCCGGCCGTAGTGCCGGCTTTCATAGAAAGCTTGTTATAGAATGATGGTCAGAAAGATAGTTCAGGAAGCATTCGAACCAATACAAACTACTAGGAGGTACCACAATGCAGGTACAGACGCAGTTATCCTGGTCAGAGCGAATTGCAGCTACGATCATGCAGCAGTGTAACGATGAAGGCTTCCATGCGTTCCCTTCGGGACGGTGGGCGTATGTGGAAGGCATGACGTTGATGGCGATAGCGCGCACGGGAGAATTATATAACAAGCCCGAGTATATTGATTTTATGAAAAGACATATGGACTTGTACGTGCAGCCGGACGGTTCCGTTGGTACGTACTCTCTAGAAGAATATAATCTGGATCAGATTAATCAGGGCAAGAACCTGTTTGCGTTACTGGACGGTGCAGTGGATGATCGTTATGCCGAAGCAGCACATCTGCTTGCCGCGCAGCTCGCAGGTCAGCCTCGAACGTCAGAAGGTGGATTCTGGCATAAAAAAATCTATCCGTTTCAGATGTGGCTGGATGGACTATACATGTCTTCTCCTTTTCTCTCCCAATATGCAAAGACATTCCAGCGTCCAGAGTTATGGGATGAGGTAGCGCATCAAATATTGCTGATTGAACAAAAGACACGTGATCCGCGTACCGGGCTGCTGTATCATGGCTGGGATGAATCGAAGGAGCAGGTCTGGGCCGATTCGGTGACCGGCTGTTCGCCGCACTTCTGGAGCAGGGCGATGGGCTGGTATGCCATGGCTATTGTGGACAGTGTGGAGCATTTCCCTCTGAACCATCCGAAGCGGGGCACAATCATTGGCATCTTCGAGCGCATGTGTAATGCGTTGGTTCGGGTGCAGGAGCCGGACAGCGGATTATGGTTCCAGGTGCTGGATCAGGGCTTCCGCAAAGGGAACTATCTCGAAGCTTCGGGTTCAAGCATGTTTGTATATGCGCTTGCCAAAGGTGTACGTCTTCGTTATCTGGAGCCCCATTTCAGGGCAGCAGCCGAGAAAGGCTGGCAGGGTCTTACTTCCAGATTGGTGGAGGAAACGGCTGATGGTGTACGGTTAAATGGCATATGCCATGGGGCAGGGCTGAGCCTGGACCGGGATGGCTCCTATAGCTACTATGTGAGCGAGGCAGTTGTAAGCGATTCCTTTATGGGTGTGGCTCCGCTGCTGCTGGCTGCCATCGAGATGGAGCGGTTGCCATGACGGATCAGCGCTTGGCAGAAGAAGGTGCGGCGGCGGGGGCATTGGGATCATCGGGCTCCGGTTCTTGCCTCACCGTTGCTTCTGATGGAACGGGGGATTATTCGAGCATTCAGGCTGCGATTGATGCGCTGCCGGACAACAGCGCTAATGGCAGTGATGGCAGCGGCAGCCGTCTACTGATTCGAGTGAAGGCAGGCGTTTATTATGAGAAGCTGCATGTGGAGAAACCGGGTATTCATCTTATCGGTGAGGGAGCGGAGCATACCATCATCACATATGATGATCATGCGCTCAAGCGATTCCCGGACGGCTCCCAGTATCATACATTTCATTCCTATACAGCGTTTATCGGTGCGGATGATTTTACGGCAGAGGGCTTGTCATTTGTAAACTCGGCTGGTCCGGGCAAAGATGTCGGTCAGGCACTCGCAGTGTACGTGGACGGAGATCGTGCAGTGTTTCGCCGCTGCCATTTTATCGGCCATCAGGATACAATCTTCACCGGGCCGCTGCCGGAGCAGCCCTTGGACCGCAGTTATTTCGGCGGGCCGCGTGACGGTGCGGAGCGGCGCAAATTAAGACAGTACTTCGAGAATTGTTATATCGAAGGGGATATCGATTTTATTTTTGGCTCGGCGACGGTGGTGTTCAAGGGCTGCGAGATTTTTACGAAGAGCCGCCTGACTGAAGCGGAGGTTGCTGAAGGACAGGTGAACGGCTGGATTACAGCAGCATCCACACCAGCGGATGTAAGTTACGGATATGTGTTCGTGGACTGTGATCTGACCAGCAATGCTCCTCCGCAATCGGTGTATCTGGGCAGGCCGTGGCGGAATGATGCGAAAGTCTGTTTCCTGAACTGCTGGATGGGCGCACATGTGAAGCAGGAGGGCTGGCATAACTGGAATAAAGCAGATGCTGAAGCTACGGTTCAGTATGCAGAATACAAAAGTGCTGGTCCTGGCGCTGGACGTGCAGATCAGCGTGCTCCATGGTCAAAGATACTGACGGATGAAGAAGCTGCGGAGTATGCGCTATCACTTGTTCTATCCGGGGCGGATGGCTGGATGCCCTTTGAGTAAGCTGGCACCGGAACTTGAACTAGGTAGCGGAGCAGACATAAAAGGTACAGAGTAGGAGTAGGAGCCGGGGAGAATAGCTACAGTCGAATCTGGAGCTAGAGCTGGAGGTGGAATGGCAAACGGAGCAGGCAATGGAACTCGATTCAAAATAAGAAGCTACAAATGAGACTTGAGACAAATTTGAAGCTGGAATTGGGATTTCAGCTGTAGCTGTAACTGGAGTTGGAGTTGGTGCAGGACAATCTATATAAGTTGATCTATTCATTTACACGTGAACGGAGAGGACAGAAAAAATCTGGGGATAACAGTGATTGGAAGGTTGTTTGGTCATCGGAGTGGGATTGTGTAAAATCTTTAGTTCAACTTATATAGCTTCCCTCGTCGGCTGAAGTAATGATCTGTTACGTTGGGTGCTGTTTGAAAAGGAAACAGAGGCTGTGCCTAAATTCTGATTCGGATTTAGACACAGTCTTTTGGTGCTTGCTGTCGAAGCTTTTGAGTCATTCTTTTCTCCAATGCTCTATCCTCCTGATGCGGTCAAAACTCTAACGATCTCCAGAAACGCTATTTAGTCGATATCACACGTTTTTATTTTCTAACGATCCCAGGAAACCTTATTTGAAGAAATTGATGTGAAAAACAGTGTTTATGTGGTGTTTTCAGATAAATAAGGTCTCTGGGGATCGTTAGAATTCTAGACAGCCTAATATGCCCCAAATAAGCTCATCTGGAATCGTTAGAGTTAGAAGGGGAATCTCAAACCCATCCAACAAGCGTACCTCACACCAAACCTGCTCAAAGACATTAGGTAATGATGCGTTAAGTAGAGAATGAGCAAGCTGGGGGCGAATGTTAAGAGATTGATTGAATGAGGCCAGTTGAGGCCAGATCGTTTCCAACCTCTCTTTTTAAATACCGCGTGTTAGAGGATACTTGCTGTTGACCATAAATTGATTCTTAACTAGTATCGTTATATATAGGTTTTCATCCTATTATTTGTATATTTGTGGGGTGAGCATGATGGATTGGACAAACTCAATTCGAGAGAAATTGATAAAACATATACAGGACAATCAGATTAAACATTCTCACTTCGCTATGGCGTCAGGCATAAACTCGGGAACGCTCAGCCGAATATTACAAGGGAATAGGCCAATATCTATGAATCAACTCGCAGCGATTACCTCTGGAATGGGGCTACCCGAAGATTACTTTTATAATGATTACGTTGAGGAATGTTTTTCATTTTCAATTTCCATCAGACGTATACGACCGTTTATATTTCGCTGTGCTGATCTTGATCGCATAGATTGTATCCAGCAAGTTACGATCCGTATATTAGAAGATCTTTCTTATGTCCCAGTATTATTTGATATCGCTGAAGAATTGTTTGAAAATAACAAGCACTTGGCAGCGGCTATTCTATATAGAGGTGTATGTGAAGCAGAGAAGTATCAACATTCTGAACGACTTGCGATATGTCAGTATCGTTTGTTTGTCATTGATCTGGGAGAAGATATAGAAGAAAACGTGCGTGCGGCAACTCAGTTTGAAACCTACGTTAATCGACTTGATGAAACTTATCAGCTTGAAGCGTTGAAGTTGCTCATGAATGTTTTTGGAACGGCCCATAAGTGGGAGAAAGTGAATTCATTAGCCGTAGAAATGCAACGAATTGCAACGATACAATATGAATGGTGCAACCGTTCTGTTCGTCCGGCAGAAGTCGAAAAGGGGAAAGAAAGACCACTTTATTACTATATTTTATACGCCTGTCTGGCTCAAGCTACAGCAAGTGAAAAGTGTGGTGATTACAAAAGAGCACTTGAACTTGTGAGTTTGTACGATGGCGGGGAAAGCTGGATTCGAGAGAAAGATGAGCAAGCTCAACAGATTATAAGGCAATTCTCGGAGTGGGCTGTTGCAAACACGTATCTGTATCGGCTGATGTCAGGAGAAGTGCATATTATCCATGAATATGCTAATTATATAGCAACCCGCGAAGCTGAGATATTCACTGCTTTGTGGCATATGATCCAAGCCGCAAATCTATATCATTTCAATATTGATGCGATCTTGGAACGTTTTGCGGAGTATGTACCTTATCAATCGGAGAAAGCTGAGTTTGGTGAGTATAAACCGGCGATAATAAAAGAGAGATATGTTCAATTTCTAGGAGATCTGGCGGTGTATCGCTTCAACGAGAGTAAGGATATCCATTCTGCAACAGAACTTATGCTAGAAGGCTTAAATCAATCGATAGCTATGGGGAGCAGCAAAATTATGACCTCCTGTCTGGCTATGTTTGAAAAAATCAGAGATCATATAGAGCTGTTGAAAAAGTAAATTGGTCGTGTTATATGGTTCTGTTCTTCATAGGACTGCTTTTTTGTATTTCTAGCACCGAATTTATTTTTGTGCCTTTAAAAGAGTATTCTATATTCTGACATCAAATTTTAAAATGTTACAGAGGGGCTGAATTTGATGAAAAGAAGCACGCTTATACAGTTGGAAATTGAACAAGCCAGGAGCCGCCTGCATGAAATTGCGAACCAATATAACGGATTATTGCATCCTGAATTAATCAAACAGTCAGTGATTTTGGACAAACTCATTAACCAGTTTAATGACAAGAATGGAACAAAAAACAAAGCCGATTGAAGAACAATCGACTTTGCGTGACAGTTTAGCCATGACTGTATCATTGTATGAATGTATCATTATATGGGTGTAACAGCATATTCCTATATAGATTGAACCTTGTATACATTACAATTTAAAAATCAAAGTTATCCGGGTCCGGACCTACACGTACATTATCGTTCAGGGAGCTGATGCGCTGCATCTCTTCCGTGGATAGCTCAAAGTCGAAGATGTCGGCATTCTCGATAATCCGATGCGCTTTGGTTGACTTTGGAATGGTCACTACGCCATTCTGCAGATCCCAGCGCAGAATAATCTGGGCAACCGATTTGCCTTTGGATGAAGCGATCTCTGTCAGTACCGGGTTGTCCAGCAATTCCCCCTGCATTAATGGTGACCAGGCTTCAAGCTGGATGCCATGCTGCTCACAGAACGCTTTTAACTCTTCCTGCGTTAGACGCGGGTGATACTCGACCTGGTTTACCATCGGTTTAACCTGTGCATCCTGCATCAAATCCTGCAGGTGGTGAATCTGGAAGTTGCTCACGCCAATGGCCCGGATTCGGCCGGCAGCGTACAGCTCCTCCATCGCTTTCCAAGCCCCTTTGTACTTGCCGGCTTTGGGCCAATGAATCAGATACAGATCCAGCACTTCCAGTCCGAGTTTGTTCATCGTTGTATCAAACGCAGCAAGGGTTTCTTCATATCCAAGATCTGCATTCCATACCTTGGAGGTGAGGAACAGGTCTTCGCGTTTCAGTCCATTCTCCTGAAGTGCTTCGGCAATAGCCTGTCCTACACCGGCTTCGTTCCCGTATATGGCGGCAGTATCGATGCTGCGGTACCCGTGCTTAATGGCTTGTTTTACCGCATCGATCAGTTCTTGTCCCTCTTCGACCTTGAAGACACCCAGACCAAACCAAGGCATATGAATCCCGTTATGCAATGTCGTTGTAGATTGTAGATGTTGTGCTGTGTTCATGATATATCCTCCTTGTATTGTGTGAATGCTCCCATTTAAAGTGAATTTGCCAAAATTTCATGATACAAAATCAAACTATAGTAGATCAAATAGCATTCAACGTATATAGTAACGTATATAGTCGAAATTAACATATGAAACCGGTTCCTGTTATGAAGGTAATCTCGACAACCACGAGATAGGTGCTTTTGCAGAATCTGAGACCTTGATGCGTTTGAACTCAGCCGGTCTGCAGCGAATTCGTTGTTGTGACTTTTCCTTCGAGAAATCTGGCCCATAGGGTCAGGATTGCCGCAACGAGCACCATTAATGCACCCACCCAGGTGGTGTGGATCAAACCAATAGAGTCATTCACCACACCGCCAAGATAGGCGCCGATGGCGATACCTGCATTAAATGCGGCAATATTAAAAGCAGAGGCGATATCCTTGGCCTGTGGTGCATAACGTTCTGCGAGTGTGACTACAACCATTTGCAGACCTGGCACATTCATAAAGGCAAGCAGCCCCATGCCGAAAATGGTCAGTAATGCCGCAGATTTAATGGGTGCGGTGAAGTATAACACGCCCAGTATGACGGTCTGTACAATGAACATGTACAGAAGTGACCTTAATGGATGGCGGTTGGCAGCCTTGCCGCCAATGATGTTGCCGATGGCAATAGCAATGCCGTACAGCAGCAGAATGAAAGCTACTGTCTGGTCTGAATAACCGCTGATATCATGCAATAGCGGAGACAGATACGTGAACACCACAAAGGTGCCTCCGTAGCCTACAGCAGTAATGATAAAGGCAAGCACCAGCTGTCCGCTCGTCACCAGCTTCACCTGATCGCGAAGGGCTGTACGGGTCCCGCGCTTTAAGGTAGAGGGTACAAGCAGCAGATTGGCTGCAAGTGCAAGAATACCGACAACTGCAATCAGAATGAAGGCAGTACGCCAACCAAAGTGTTGTCCTATAAATGTACCCAAAGGTACGCCGGTTACCGTCGCAATGGTCAGTCCCGAGAACATGATCGCAATAGCACTGGCTCTGCGGTCAGCAGGGACCAGGTCTGCTGCTATGGTGGAACCAATGGACATGAACACGCCATGAGCCAGAGCGGATACGACCCGTGCGATGAGCAGCATCGTAATCCCGGTCGATAGTGAAGCGATCGTGTTACCTGCGATAAAGACCAGCATAATGATCATTAGCAACGATTTTCGGGATATGGCAGATGTCAGTGACGTTAGTACCGGAGCCCCGAACATAACACCTAGAGCGTATATGGTCACGGTCAGACCCGCTGAAGTTACGGTAATGTGAAGATCGTCTGCAATTAGCGGCAGCAGTCCCACACTGATGAACTCGGTTGTACCAATGGCGAAAGCACTGATCGCCAGAGCCAGCAGCGCCCATGTGCTTCGTTTTGTTTCATGATGCATGTCTTGCTCAACTCCTTGCATGTAGATTTGCTTATCGGCAAATGCTATTATGAATTATTCGGTGCGGAAAGAATAGTACGTACTTTTTAGTACCCTACGTACTTTTTAGTGCCTGTACACTAGCCGGATTAAACGCCGATAGAGGTATCGAACAAGGAGGAAGACGCTGATGGAGCGTAAAAAATATAATATTTCGGTAGAAGCAACGCTGGAGGTGATTGGCGGCAAATGGAAGTGTGTTATTCTCTGTCACCTGACACATGGAAAAAAACGTACCAGCGATCTGAAGCGAATTATGCCTGCAATTACCCAGAAGATGCTGACACAGCAGCTTAGAGAGCTGGAGGATGATGGCATTGTCAACCGAATTGTATACAATCAGGTACCGCCCAAAGTAGAGTATGAGCTGAGTGAATACGGATGGAGTCTGGAGCCAATTCTGAACGCTCTTTGTAATTGGGGGGATCAGCACATCATCAAGGAGTATGGCGATAAATCAGCAGTTCTGGAGGATAACGGGCTCAATGATTTTAATACTGACAACGACAAGGAGCTGGTCAAACCATGAGGTATGAAATTTTATATGATGGCGCATTTGCTATGCTCAAGGTGGAGTTGCAGCGCGGGGAACGTTTCAAGGCTGAGAGCGGAGCTATGGTGTCCATGACACCGACGGTTGATCTGAAGGGCTCCGCCGAAGGCGGCATGTTTGCCGGATTCGGGCGGATGCTGAGCGGGGAGAAGTTTTTCTTTCAGGAGCTAACAGCAGCGGGAGGCTCTGCGGAGATATTGCTTTCCCCTTCTGCCATGGGCGATGTGCAGGCTATCGAACTGGATGGTTCCTATTCTCTTTATGTACAGAAGGATGGATTTCTGGCAGGAACCGAAGGGATACAGGTGAACACCAAAATGCAAAATCTGAAGAAAGGTCTTTTTTCCGGAGAAGGCTTCTTTATCGTTGAAATCAGTGGACGAGGCACGGTCTTCCTGTCCTCTTACGGTGCGATCCATCCTATGCATCTGGCCGCTGGCGAAGAGGTTATTGTGGACAATGCACATCTGGTGGCCTGGCCTCAATACATGGATTATCGCATTGAAAAAGCATCCCAGGGCTGGTTGTCCAGCGTGACCAGCGGGGAAGGCTTGGTTTGCCGCTTCCGCGGAGAGGGCACGGTTCTCATCCAGAGTCGAAATCCACAAGGATTTGGTCAATGGGTGAAACAGTTTATTCCTACACGATAAATAAGGTTATTATTTCAAAATATAACATGGTAAAGATGCAACGGATGTATGTTCCGAAGCGTTATTACTAACAGACTTGTTATACGATGGAGACACATCTCAGCTTCACAAGATCGTACATCACGGAGGTATAAGAATGAAAAGCTCACGATACACCAATCCGCAAGATAGTCCAGGATACCTGTTATGGCAGGTGACTACGATGTGGCAAAAGGAAGTGCGGCGGGTGCTGGAGCCGCTTGAGCTGACACAGCCGCAATTTATTTTACTGCATTCCTGTTTATGGCTTAATGAGCGTGACTTTGAAGGCAAGGGAGTTACCCAGGTTCAGATTGCTCAGTTCGCCAATGTGGATGTTAACGTGACTTCCCAGGTTCTTCGCACCCTTGAAAAGCGGGGATATATTAAACGTGCTCGTCATCAGACGGATACACGGGCAAATATTATTACAACCACCCCTGAAGGCACAAGACTAGCCATCGAAGGCATGAATCTTGTTGAAGAATCAGACAAAAATTTCTTTGAGCTTCTGGCTGAGCGCAAGGATGGCTACATGGAAATTATGCAGGAATTTATTCGACACAAAACGGATCAATAATACTTATCTTTAGATAGTCACTAAGCTGCAATTGAATGAAAGTAACAGCGTGTTCTCATGCATTAAATTTTTTTTTATAGCTTTGGCGAAAAATGACGAAAAAAAGAATAAACCTTCCTGTTTACGGAATCCGTAAGGCAGGAAGGTTTATTTGGTATGACCATCTATTCCAGCCGATAAGCTGCAAACGGCTCGCCGTGGCGGAAGTCCTCACTAAGCTGGTCCAGTTCGGATAGCAGCTCATGCGGCAGCTTTAATTCCAGGCTGGCCAGATTGTGCTCAAGCTGCTTGGTCTGTGTCGCACCAACAATAACCGTGGATACTGCGGGGCGTGTCAGCAACCAGGCCAGAGACAGCACACTTGGAGAGCAGCCGTATGCTTCTGCTCTGGCACTCACCTGTTCACTAAGCTTGATGTTGTGCTCTAACAGGAAACGGTTAAAGGACGGATCGGTCTCTGCCCTGGAGCCAGCCGGCACGCTGGCTTGTCCATTATATTTGCCCGTGAGAATACCTCCAGCCAGCGGGAAATACGGGATAATGCCTACTCCCTGATCCAGACACATGGGAACGAGTTCATTCTCGGGTGTGCGATCGGCAAGGGAGTAGCTGGTCTGTGTGGAGATATAGCGTGCATAACCGCGCATGTCACTGATGCCGAGCGCTTTCATCAGCTCCCAGGCGGCATAGTTGGAGGCGCCGATATAGCGCACTTTGCCGGACGTGATCATGTCGTCCAGTGTGCGCAGGGTTTCATCCAGCGGGGTATGCGGGTCAAAGGTATGGATCTGGTACAGATCAACATAATCCGTTTGCAGACGCCGCAGGCTATGTTCCAGCTCTTGCTGGAGATGGTAGCGCGAGGAGCCGCGACCATGAGGACCATCATGCCGGGGCAAGCCGGCTTTGGTTGCAAGCACCGCGTTTTCACGACGACCGGCAAGGGCCTCTCCGATAATTCGTTCTGATTCTGTGCCAGCATAGATGTTGGCGGTGTCGATAAAGTTGATGCCTTGATCCATCGCTGCATGAATAATGCGGGTGGAGGTGGCCTGATCGGCCCTTTTGCCAAATGCATTCGTGCCCAGTCCCAGTGCCGAGACCCGCAGACCGCTGTTGCCTAAACGTCGATACTCCATCGTTCATCGCTCCTTCTATGTCTGATATTGTATAGCCGATTATAACGTAATCTATTGAAAAGGTGTTATTAATATAGTTAAATGAATGAAGAAACCGCTATTATAAAGGAGATATGATGGAGAACAGTGTTGCACATTTAACTCGCCGGAAGCCAAAGAAACCGAAGAAGAAATGGAAGAAACCTCTGATCATAACTTTCAGCATACTGATTGTGCTGGGGGGACTTGGGTTTATCTATCAAAAGGAACTTGTCAGGCTGGGTTTTAATATGTTCGCCGCAGGTACGGTAAAGGAAGCGCTGGACAAATCCTATAAAGGCGTTGGTGATCGAGAGGCTCCTGTTGTACAGCATACCGAACCTTTTTCACTACTGCTGCTAGGTATAGATCAACGAGATAACGAGCCAAGCCGTTCGGATACAATCATCTATTCGGTCGTGCGTCCAGAGGATAATAAAGTGCTGCTGCTGTCCATTCCGCGTGACTCCTACACCGAAATCGTGGGTCGTGATGTGAAGTCCAAGATCAATTCGGCTTATGCTCATGGCGAAGCGAAGATGGCGATGGATACGGTAGAGAAGCTGCTGGAGAACAAGGTAGACTTCTATGCGGCCATTAACTTTCACGGCTTGAAGGATATCGTCGATGCGGTCGGGGGCGTTGAGCTGCCGATCAAGAAAAACATCGAGAACAAAAATAAAGCACATGAGAAGCTGTTCGTTGAAGCCAACAAACCGATCTATAACGGCGAAGAGGCGCTGGGGTATGTACGCTATCGGGAGGATTCCGATTTCAACCGGACAATGCGTCACCGAATATTTCTGAGTGCATTCATGAATCGTGCGCTGGAGGTCAAAAATCTGACCAAAATTCCAGACGTCATCCAGATTGCCGGATCGAATTTCACAACCAATATGACATCGGATTTTATTGTCAATTTTGCCGAGTCTCTATATATGAAGGATAGTGCACCAACCATCAGTAATTACATGCTGAAAGGCGACGGGAAGATGCGCAGCGGTACGTGGTACTACGATCTGTCTGAAGACGATCTGAAATATGTACGCGGTATGATTGCCAGCTGGCTGGACCCGAATACAACACAGCTCATCGAGCCTGAATCAACAGATGAAAGCGGCAAAGCAGATACAAGTGATACAGCAGATAAAAGCTAGATTCACAGCAATGATGAACAGTGAGGCTTTGCAGTCTTGCTGAATATAAGATTATAGAACACCAAAGTACACAGCAGGGCAGTTGCTCTCTGTGTACTTTTTTTGGTGTCGTATAGGTAAGATAGAGGTATGGATATAGGTATTCATACCGGTGTCAGATCCATATATTTTATCGTCTAGGTTATGATCCTAAGAACCAAGGGATGTTACAGCTAAGGGCAGCTTAGAAGTCAGCTGTTCCAGATCCAGCTCCTCTGAACTGTTATCTACAGAGATCAGCTGTATATTTTCCCACGTACAGACGTTGGTTTTCAATCCTTGCACAAAAGCATCCCAGTGCTCCAGCTTCCATCTGTCCCTCTCCAACCCTCGATCTCGCAAGCGCCGTTCAAGCACGTCCATATTTACATCGACCCGGAGCACAACAGGAGTGACCTGTTCCCACCCGTATTTAGACACCAACCCGTCAATGTAATCGCTTTTATGAAAATAACCAACAAAAGGCGCGTCCAGAATAACCGATCTGCCCAGTTGCAGATTGTCATTGGCCACGTTTAGTAACGTTTCGTACTCCAGATCCATCACGATATCGCGGTAATAGGTGTTGCCGTCACGGTCATGAGGGGAATACCCTTGCGTTTCCAGCAGTTTGGCCGTAAACGTGTTACACAAAACATCTTTATCCAAGTAACAAAAGTGATGCTCGGTAGCCAGCTTCTTGCCAATGGTTGATTTACCCGAGCCAGCGGAGCCAATGAGAAAAATCAGTACAGGTTTCATGCGCAATTCCCCCTACAGAATTTCAGGATCATATCGATCAAGAATGAATTTTACTTTCCAATTCATTAGTTCGCATATACGAACTCGATTCGCGTTGGTGAACATTTGCTTTTAGACTATACTGTTTCTCTCGGAAAAACAATCCCTTTTGGGGAAAAAGAATTCAGAAAAAAATTTTGAGAAAGCGGTTGATATTTTCGGAATAGCTGATCTATAATGAGGGCATCGTTCGGTGATGTGAAATAAGTTCACATATGCGAACTTCGACGTCGAAGAATTTGAAGGAGATAACATGGACAATATTCGCATGAATAAATCTGCGGAGCGTGTAGCAGATTTACTCGTTTTATTTGCCAAGAGTGGTGCTCCGTTAACACTGAATGAAATATGCAAACAGATGAACATGCCCAAGAGCAGCGGGTTTGAACTCGTGCAGACCTTGCTGCACAAAGGGTTTATTGAAATGGACGATGCACGTCTCAAGACATATCGCCTGGGTATTGCGGTGTTTGAGACAGGTATGGCTTATTTGTCCAATATGGGCGTTCCCCATATGGCCCGGCCTTTGCTTCAGGAATTGAATCGTCAGACAGGCAGCACGGCCTTTCTTGGCATTGAGGACAAGGGACGGATTGTATATCTGGACAAAGCGGAGAGTTATTCGGTGATGCGTCCAACAGCCAAGCTGGGCTCCCGCCGTTATATGCATACTACCGGGCTGGGTAAGGCGTTGCTTGCAGCTCTTCCGACCAGCAAGGTGCTGGAGATTTTGGGAGACGGCGAGATTCCTTCGCGCACATCCTACTCCAAAGTGACGGTTCCCGATATTTTGCAGGACATGCAGGAGATTCGCGAGCGCGGTTACTCTATTGATGACCGTGAGGATCATCTGGAGATGTACTGTATCGGGTCTGCTGTCTATGATCAGTGGGACGAGCCTGTGGCTGCAATCAGTGTGGCTAGCATGTATTCCGGCATGACCCCGGAACGTGAGGCCAGCATTGTAAAGCTGGTTAAAGAAGCCGCATGGAAGCTCTCAGGTCAGCTGGGCTACAGCGGTGATCGCTTGTATCCGCAAAGACAAGAGTAGGCTTATGGAAGTGCAGATTAATAGAAACAAGACATATGAGTTAAGGGGGATACAGATATGTGGCGTAAGCTGGAGAACATGAACACCATTGCCGAAACCGGCATTGTACTGATTATTCGATCAGAAAGTGAAGAAGAGGCACTATCCGTTGCAGAAGCAGCAATTGCAGGAGGAATCCGGGCACTTGAAATTACGATGAGTGTACCGGGAGCACTGGATGTTATCAAGGTTTTATCACGTAAATATGCTTCCCAAGGTATTCTGATCGGTGCAGGTACAATTCTCGATGGGGAAACGGCGCGAGCGGCCATACTGGCTGGAGCAGAGATGCTGGTGAGTCCTCAACTCAACCCTGATATGATCAAGGTGGCCAACCGTTACCAGGCAGTTACAGTCAGTGGGGCATTCACTGCCAAGGAGATCGTTGAGACGCTTGAAGCTGGAGCAGATATCGTGAAGCTGTTCCCGGCGGAAGCTGTAGGGCCGCAGTATGTAAAAGCGATGTCTGCGCCTCTGCCTCAAGCTGCAATCGCGCCTACGGGTGGAGTTACGCCGCAAAATGTGCATGAGTGGCTTGCTGCTGGCTGTGTTGGCGTTGGTGTCGGCAGTTATATCACCAAAGCTGCCAAGGATTCCGGTGATTACGGACGAGTAACGAAGGCTGCTGAAGAGTTTTTGCAGGCTGTAGCTGCTGCGCGCTAATTGGCTCAAGCAAGTCAGATGACCCGTGCACGTGTAAACGAAGTTCACAGCGATCAGGGTGCTGCACTAAGCTGATCGTTGTGAGCAAGCAGGGGGACGAAAGTCTGGAGTTTGTTGGGACAGCTGTAGAAAAATAAAGCGATTTTACCCAGTTATGAAAACGTATACTTCAGTAAAACCTTCCCCTTACTGGGGAGCAGAAGGGCTTATTCAAACCTATAACTTCCATATTTATTCATTATATATAATTTGAGTAATTTAATATTTATATATGTTGAGGAGAGTGACTTCCATGGCAACGTTAAAACCATCGCCATCCCCTGCTTCGGTACCTCAAGCACCAAAAGTAGGTTTGAGATGGGGCATCATTTTATTATTGCTCCTGGGTGCCGTTGTAAACTATTTGGACAGATCCAATCTAAGCATTGCAAATACAACGATAGCAGCAGAATTCGGGCTGTCTTCCACGCAAATGGGTTTGCTGTTATCCGCCTTTTTATGGCCTTATGCGTTGGCTAATCTGCCAGCAGGCTGGCTCGTGGACAAGTTTGGACCTAAAAAGATGTTTGCCTGGGCGTCTGGACTGTGGTCTGCGGCTACCATATTGAGTGCATTTACCAATACGTACTCTCTGTTATACGCGATGCGTATGCTGCTGGGTGTATCCGAATCTCCTTTCTTTACCTCCGGTCTGAAGGTAACCGAGCGCTGGTTTGCCAAGAGTGAGCGGGGCCTGCCAACCTCGATTATTAACACGGGTTCACAGATTGCGAATGCGATCGCACCGCCGCTTTTGACGGTTCTAATGTTGACGATGACGTGGAGAGGTATGTTTATTTTTGTCGGTGTCATTGGTCTGATTATTATGCTGATCTGGCTCAAGGTGTATCGTGATCCGACATTTGCCGAAAAGCAGCTGATCAAAGGGCCGGAGGCGGTAGCTGAACAGAGCACAGGTACGGAAAAAGCAAAAACTGCTGATGCTCCCAAAGCAAACTGGGGTTCTTTGTTCAAATACAAAAGCACCTGGTTTATGATCATCGGAAATTTCGGCATTATGTTTACGATCTGGGTATACCTGACATGGCTGCCAAGCTATTTGGAGAAGGAGCAGGGCTTTACGCTGAAGGAAACGGGCTGGATTGCATCGATTCCGTTCGTAGCCGGAATTATCGGTGTGCTGTTGGGCGGTTTAATCTCGGACTTTTTCATTCGAAAAGGGGTAAATGTAGTAACCTCACGTAAGGTTCCTATCGTTGGAGGAGCTATTCTGGCCGCAGCGTCGGTAGCACCTATCCCGTTCATCGACAGTACGGTCGTAAGCATCGTTTTATTGTCTGTAGGTTACTTTGCTTCGCAGCTGCCATCAGGTGTCATATGGACACTGGCTGCAGATATTGCTCCGGGTGAACAAGTAGCCTCCTTGGGTGCAATACAGAACTTTGGCGGATTCCTGGGCGCTGCGCTTGCTCCCGTTGTAACCGGATACATCCTGGACACGACAGGCAGTTTTAATAATGTATTTTTACTTGGCGCAGGGCTGCTGCTTCTGGGTGCTCTGTCCTATGGTGTATTTTTGAAAAAACCAATCCCTAAAACGACTCACTAAGACGGCTAAAAGGAAAATTACTTTCTACTACCTTAGTAGAGAAAGGTTGTTCAGTCATCGGAGTGGGTTGTGTAAAATCATTAGCCCAACTTATACAGCTTCAATAAACAAGCATCAGCATCTTCCGGCATCTGTGATATCACAGACCTGAAGTGCTGGTGTTTTTTTATGCAACGGGCTCAGAAGTGGATCGGATGGAAAGTTATCATGAAAACCTCAATTTTTGACATAAGTATAGTAAAATATAGGAAAACATCTTATGACAACCAATGGAGGAAGTCCATGAAGGAATTTAAGGATCGGCTTGAGCAGGTTCAGGCGCAGCAGAAACAGCTGGCGAAGGAATATCAGGCGCTGCTGCAAGAATACCAGTCGGATGATCTCATTGTGCGTAATGAACAGCTGCTGGAACAGACTGAAGCCCAGAAGCTCAAGCTGCAGCAGCTTGAACTGCGTGCACGCAAGATGGAAGAGGAGAATGCGCGTCTTCGCATGGCGTTGTCCGAGCAGATGCTGGATGAGAAGCTGAATCTGATCCGGGTATCCCGGGAGAAGATGGAGACGTATTTTCAAGGGAAAACAGCAGTACATAACGACCAAATCAGCTACTTGGAGCATCGCACCAAGTCCAATCTGAATGCTCTCTTCAATCAGGCTGCCCAGCATTTGCAGGAGGATGCAGCGGAGATAAAGGAGCGGATTGCCTATCTGGCAACCGAGGTGAATGCACGTATCGAATCGCACAAGCAGGCGGTATGGGAGAGAGCCGAGGCTGTGCGCGGCCAGATGCAGCATGCTTATGAGCAGATGACGGAAGAAGAACTGAGTGAAGAGACGATCCAGCGCCGGATCAAGCAGAACCGGATGGAGATGCGGATCGGGCTGAGCTGGATTAACAAGGTGGCGATACTGCTCCTGATTCTGGGGGTTGGCGCAGCCTTCCGATACTCGTATTCGACGTGGTTTAGCGATGAGATGAAGGGCGCAGGCTTTTTTCTGCTCGGCATATTGATGCTTGTGGGCGGTGAGCTGCTGTTCCGGCGGAAACAGAAAACATTTGCAATGGGACTACTCGGCGGAGGCATATCTGTGCTGTTTGGTTCGATTTTCTACAGTTATTTCCTGCTGCATATTATCGGGCTGTATACAGGTCTGGGTTTATCTGTGCTGGTGTCGGCGGTGTCCGTCCTGCTGTCCTTGCGGTATCAGTCGAAGACGATCTGTTCTTTGGGTCTAGTAGGCGGGTATCTGCCCTTCTTCTCTTACCTGTTTACGTTTGGACTGGAAGGCACAGCGGTCTATACCGCGATGATCTATCTGTTATTACTGAACGGCATTATTGTCTTTATTTCATTCGGGCAGAGATGGCCGGTGGTGCACTATATCAGCTTTCTGTTCCACGCGCCATCCATGCTGATTCTGCTGTGGCTGTCGCCGAGTGAACAGGTGGGTATGCTGTATTCTGTGGTGACTTTTGCTCTTTATTTGGGTATTACGCTGGCGTATCCGTTTAAACATCGGGTGAAGCTGACCTGGTGGGATTTTGCTTTGTTAGCGATGAATACGAGCTTGAGTTGTCTTGTTCTATATGTATTGCTTGATGCGGCGGGCTGGAATGATGCACAGGGCTTGCTTGCTGTTATTTTTGCACTTGTCTATCTTGGACTTGCGAGGTTTGTTCAGCGACATATGGCGCAGGAGAAGCAGACAATTCTACTTTTCTATCTTACGTCGCTCACCTTTACAATTCTGTTTGTTCCGTTCCAGTTTGGTTCAAAATGGCTGTCGATGGGCTGGCTGATTGAAGGTGTGCTGCTTGTTACGTTTGGACATTTCAGAAAATTCAAGGCAGTTGAGCGCGCAGGCTGGGGCATCGTGCTGCTGTGTATTGTAATCTTTGTTCAATATGACCTGCTGTCTTTATTCTTTGTAGGGGAACAGTCTTACTTCATGTTGAAATACTCCAGCCTTACGCTTGGCACATTGCTGATCACGCTCTATTATGCTTGGGCACTGCGCGGCAGCTCCTCTACGGGAAATGGGCAAAGGATCAATTATGCCCCATGGGAGCGCGGTTTCCTGGAAGGCTTCAGGGTTGCGACCCTGGTGAACGTATGGTTATACGTACTCTACGAGTCGAATGAATTGTATGTAAGAGCTGTGGATGAGAGCTTCCTGTTATACATGTTCTACAAGCTGCTTATGTTTGCGGCACTGACGATTGCACTGGCGTATGGGCTGGGTAAAGTGAGGCTGCTTCGTGACGCATTCCTGCGGGGGTACACCCTTTTCCTGCACGCAGTCGGATGCTGTATTGCACTGGCTGTTACCTTGACGATGCCGGCATTGCAGCCGGGGGTTGAGCAGCATACGGCCGCCGAGATTGTCGGGCTCATCGTGCTGATTATTTTCAACGTAGGTGTATTCTTCGCCGGGCGTGACCTGCTCATTGCAGGCATTCGTGGTCAGTTCAAAAGTGTGGAGTGGTATCCTGTTATTGCGGGGATATACCTGCTGGGTGTTATTACGGTGTTCCTGACCATTCAGTTCCAGTGGGGCGATATCGGGCTGATGTTCAGCCTGATCTATCTGGTGCTGGCGATTCTCTATATTGCGTACGGATTCCGTCGAAAATACGTCATGATCCGGCGTCTCGGTCTGGGTCTGACGCTGTTCGCCACAGGCAAGATGGTGTTCTACGATGTCAGTCTGTTGACGGCAGGCAGCAAAATCATTGCGTATTTCAGCTTTGGCCTGCTGTTGCTGGGTATATCGTATCTGTATCAGAAGGTGTCTAGCCGGATGGAGGAGATTCAGGCGAGAGAGAACGGCGCGAAGGGTGAAGACGGTGGAGCAGATGCGGGTGCGTCAAATACACAAGACGGATCAGATATACCAAATGCATCTGAGACAAGTGCATCAGATTCATCTAATGCGTCCAGCACACACACATCGGTCAAACCGGATGAGGAAGAGGACTGAGGCTCTACAGGATCATCTTTTCATAAGTATAGTTTGAAAAACGCTGCGCTTGGGACGCTGTAACTTCGTTCGACGTTGTGAGAGGACTCTGGAATGGTAATGATTATGATTTCAGAGTCCTTTATTATTTTAATCTCTGTTGGTGTGCTTCACCATCAGTGCTAGGGAATGGCTTGATACAGCTCGGTCATCAGGTCTGCCAGTTCACCCTGCGGCACAATCCGCCGATGATTGATGTCGGTGGGTGTCATATAGAAAACAACCTTCCCCTGCTCTAACATCGTTACATGGAAGAGAACTCCAGTTGTATCTTCCTGTTCTGGATCAGGAGTGATGTTCAAGTGCCGTATTTTTTCGATCCAGTCCTGAATCAGTCTTGGATCTGTAGTTTTTTTGGTAAAGCCATCACTGCCGCTCATGATTTCAATCGAATCGATCTTCGTGATGTCGCCCGGATAGAACGTTTCCAGTGCTTTTGGTGTGTTATTCGCCTCGGTTTGTTTGGGCAGATCAGAGCGCTGACAGCTGCTAAGGATTAATGCAACCAAAAGAGCACATGTGATGGCATGAATTGTATTCTTGTTCAACATGATCCCTCCCGTTATTCAGTAAATGGAGTATGGATTGGAAATGTTCCGTAGAGATGACATTCGTGAAACGTTTTGTACCCAAGTCGCGTTTATAATAGAGTGGCTTCCGCATTTTAAGGCTGACTGTTCATGCGAAGCCATGAGATTTCGGAAGCTGAAGTTCCTTTTGGTGATACACCGCTATCGTCACTAACGCGAGACAGCACAGTTAAGGTGATGGATAAAGCAAAGGCAAGCAGCACATAGATCAGAATGTTTCTTTTCTTCATGGGAATTACCTCTCTTGTTGTATAAGCTAAGCATCACTCCGGCCATTATGAGAAAAAAAGCACAACGTCTGGTATAGTAATAGAGAACCGATGTTTGTCCAGGCTATGGTGGTCCTGTATATCACTATATGGAATGGCAGGCATGCAAACAATGGAACAAATCTGATGAATTTATCAGACTATATAAGTTGAATGATTCAGTTACACTTAGACGAAGAGGACAGAAAAAACCTGAAAAAGCGGAGCGGTCGCCTTTATCACGGGATTTTACCTTTGAATATAGAAATAAAAAAATCTGGGGATAACAGCGATTGGAAGGTTGTTCTGTCATCGGAGTGTCCTGTGTAAACATTTTTAATTCAACTTGTACTTGAATGAAAAGATAGAGATCGAGTGATCGTTGAAGGTGGGGAATAACATGCGGGAGACGGCCAAAATCGTCATTCGTACGCCAGGACAGGAGAGCGACGGTTCATTCGCTTATGTTAGCCAGGGCCGCTCGATTACCGTGGGGCGTTACACAGGTGTGAGTGAACTGGACTTGTCCATTTATAATCAGATGATATCGAAGCGGCACTGCCGCATCCATTATGACACGAAGGAACAGCTCTGGGTGGAGGATCTGGATAGCAAAAATGGAACTGAACTCAATGGACAGCGCCTTGTCCCTTATGAGAAATATCCGTTTGATGAAGGGGACAGCCTGACACTCGTCAACGGTCTGATCCAGCTTCGGGTGGAGGGTGATCTCGGAGAGACGAGAGAGTATCGGATATCCGACCTGCTGGGTGAGGGTGTGCGCTTGCAGGATCATCTGCAGACAGTGCAGGTGAACGAGGATGAAATTCCGCTGTCCAAGAAGGAGTATCAGCTGTTCAAGCTGCTTTACAGCGAGCTGGATCACTTTGTCACGAGGGAGCAGATTATCGCTCAGGTGTGGCCGGAACGGAGTATGCTGGAGAGTGATCCGGTGGGCATCGACGAGATTAACTCGCTGATCTACCGCACGAATCGCAAGCTGGGCATTCATTTTACAATTAAATCCGTCTACAAAAAAGGGGTCTACATGAAATCTCATGTCGGTGAGACGAACGAATAGACGCATCGCAGCCTCTAAACAGTATTGCTAAGGAATTGAGCAAGTAATAATGATCAGTCTTGAAAAAAATACGGACAAAGGGAAGCTTCTGCGCGATCATAGACCGCCGGAGCTTCCCTTTGTTATGATGAGGACATGATGATTATTCAATATATTCCATGGCTCATTGCCGTGTTGACTCTAATCGCAGTGATATGCATTGTCATTGTAAGCTGGAAAAACGGAATCTCGCCCATGCCTGCATCTCGCCCGGTCAGGCAGGTGGTAATCCAGGAGGTCAATCGTATACCGGGTTATGCAGATATTATGGAGGCCGGTTCGGGATGGGGAACCCTTGGTATGGATGTCGTAAAGCATTGTCCAGGCAAAAGACTGACGGGCATCGAAAACTCATTCATTCCACTGTGGGCTTCGCAATGGATGACATGGCTTAGTACAGGGCTGCACCGTGCTGGAGCTGTGATCGGAACCGGGAGAGGGAAGCAGCGGCATTCGTTCAAGGGACGTCTTCGTTTTATTCGCGGTAACATATACACCTGTTCTTATGCTCATGCCGATGGTGTGATCTGTTACTTGTTCCCGGGGGCCATGACCCGACTTGCGGACAAGTTCAAGCGTGAGCTGCCGCCAGGCGCGCGAGTAATCAGCGTCTGTTTTGCATTGCCGGGCAAAGAGCCGCTGCGCACCATCACCTGCCGCGATGCACTGCGAACCAAGGTGTATGTGTATGCTTTTTGAGATGCAGCTTCCACGTCAGAACAAGCATAGATAATAAGACTTGATGAAATCAACCTTGTTTTGACGTGGTTATAGAAAAAGAAGCTAACCCTTGTGCTGATAATCCGTTTGCGATCCAGTTTGCACAACGCTCCAAGGTATACAGAACACCAGAGAAGATTACAAATACGATTCCGATAATTTCATAGAACCTTTCTTTCATCTAATCACTCCTTATGCTTGTTCTTCTAAACTTGATGCCAAGCCACTATAGTTCTCATTTTAAATAACCCTCAGATGCAGGGATTGGTTATATAACTTCAAAGCGACCAGTGGGCTTGTATAAAAAAAGTCCTTCTCAGAGATCGATCGGCTTGGATAAGCATGATGATGATCATGCCAAATCCCCCGAAACATAGCAGGTTCGAGTGATTTATTTCTAACGATTCCCAGAGACGCTATTGGCATCAATTTAAGCACTATGAAAATCTAACGATTCCTGGTGATGCTATTTCGTGAGAAATACCGCATTTTGCACGTTTTTCGTTGTTTTTTCCTGAAATAAGATCACTGGGAATCGTTAAGATCTAAAAGGGGTATTTTTCAGCTATATAAGGCTTGTGGGATTCGTTAGAATCTGGAGATAGGTTGAGAAGAGCGGTCTACTAGATTAAGCGCCGCCGGGAAGTAGTATGTTCCTTGAGTGTTTAATCTGTAAAATAAAACTAGACCCGGAGCTCACACGTACTGTGTGATTTCCAGGTCCAGTTTTTTTAGTTGAGCATTACAACGTAACTGTGTGCTCTGTCATGCTCAGCTCTTTATCATCCGTTATTTTGCCGAATCTGTAGTACCCGATGTACTTGTAGTTCCCGTTGTTTCGGTTGTACCTGTGGATGTACCGGTTTGTGAACGATTCCGTCCACCGCCGAATCCGCCTTGCCCACCGCCTCCGAAGCCGCCCATGCCGGAGCGGGCTGTTGTTACGCCTGATTCGTTCACCCAGGTTACATTACTTGTAGACTGGAAGGCAACGAACTGAGTACCGCCGCTATACGTACCGCCAGTGTATAGTCCATCTGTTGCCGTACCTGTTGATGTTCCGCCAGTATAGATAACGTAAGATCCATCTGCTTTCAGGTCTGGCGAGCTAATCACTACGCTTTGATAATCTTTGGCTGGTGCAAACGTCAGAATGTTATTTCCGTTGCTGTCCTGAACATGAACCAGCGTTCCTGCTTTTTGTGTTTCAGGGAAGGTCATGACAAGGGTATTTTGCGTTGAAGCATCCGAAGTGCCTTGTGCCATACCCGAGCTTCCTGCTGCCACCAGAACTCCGCCACTGATCACAAATGTTCCATCATAATCCAGTGGACCGTTGCCGTTATTCGTTGGGCCATTCACTATAACCGTTCCGCCTGTCATCGTAATGGAACCATTCGCATCCAGACCGTCACCGCCAGCATTCACGGTGAGGGAGCCGCCGTTGATGTGAAGCTCGTTATTGCCAGATGATTCACCAGGCATTCCCCCTGGACCGCGGCTTTGCTGATTAGCATCCGTAGCTTGGGCAGTCGTGCTGGTTGTCGAAGTGGCCGCTGTTGCTCCCGTGGTTGCTTTGTTTGTACCTGCAGCAGAAGTGCTGTCACTTGCGGCTTTATCCGTTGTGCTAGCTGCTTGGTCACTCGTTGTTGTCATGTCGCCAGCGGCATTTACACCGTCATCTGAAGCCGTTACATCAACATCTCCGTCGTTCAAAGTGATGATAGAACCTTCAAGTCCTTCATAACTTTTGGTGATTTTGATCGTTCCACCGTTAATCGTCAGTGCCTGATCGGCATGCATGCCGTCATCTCCGGATTGAATGGTGAAGGTTCCGTCATTCACAGTAACATTGCTGTTGCTGTGCAGGGAATCATCCATGGAATCAATCGTGTATGTTCCACCATTCACGGTGAGGTCTGTGCCTGCTTTAAGTGCCTTAGCACTTGAGGATTCTTCCTCTGTTGTGGTCGTAGCGTTGTCTGTATCAGCATTGGAATCCGACTCTGCTGAAGCGCTGGAGGAAGTGGATGCAGCCGACTTGGTTGAAGTGGCTGATGTCCCGCTGCTGGTGTTGGCTGCAGCTTTGGTTCCAGCATTCGTTGTTGTGTTTGTGCCAGTCTGTGTACCTGTGTTCGAACTGCTGCCATTAGGCATCGCTGGCATATCGGCAGGTGGTTCGCCATCCGGTGGTGTGCCCATATCAGTTGGAGGTGTACCGCCATTCATCGGACCACCACCGCCAAAGCCGCCACCAAACCCGCCGCCGGGGCCTTCTTCGACCTTAGCTGGTGCATTCGCGCTGCCGCCAGCCGTCATGATATTATACGTACCGCCGTCCGTAACAAGTAAAGTTTCCGCTTGAATGCCGTCGCTTCCGCTCTCAATGTTGAAGGTTCCGTCTGCAATGGCGACAAACCCTTTGGTTGTATCCGTATCATTGGTCGATTTAATGCCGTCACCTTCAGCTTTGATCGTAATCGTGCCAGCCTGAATCGCAACCATGTCTTTTCCTTTAATACCATCGTCAGCTGCTTTGACGTCGATTGAACCGCTGATGATTTTGAGATCATCCTTGCTTGTGATGCCTTCATTATAGTTGCCTGTGACGGTCAACTGACCGGCACCATTAAATGTAAGGTCAGCTTTGCTGAAGATGGCCGCATCCGGCTCATCGGTGCTGCTATCTGCGTATACGTAGGTTTTGCCATCGGAAACTGCGTTTTTGGTTCCTTTTTCAAGCGTGATTACTGCTTTGCCAGCCTTTTGAATGTAGATGCCTGCACTGTCATTATCGTGGATTGTTGCTCCGTTTAACACGAGATGAACTATGCCTTTATCTGCGACATTAACTACGATCTGACCATCAGTCAGCTCACCGCTGAGCACATATGTCCCTGCTTCCGAGATGGTAACGGAGCCATTAGCAGCCTTCGCACCGGAACCTGTTACGGTTGCTGTAGTTCCATTCAGTTTGATCATGGTGGAATCTGCTTCAGTCCAGCTTACATTGGTGTCATCCGCATCCAGAGAGACCAGGTCGGCATATTTCACGGATGTTGATTCGCTAACCGATACCGTTTTGGTTGTGCCTGTTGTAGAGACGGCTGCATTGGCTGTACTGCTTGTCGTTGCCGGAGCACTGCATGCTGCGAGCAGACTGGTAATCATGGCAATGGACCAAAGTTTGCTGCCTGTCATTATACTTTTACTCTTCTGAGAATTTTTCTTCATCATATAAATCGTTCCTCTCTTAAATCATAATGGGTACAATTGAACAAAAGCTTAATATTCTGTCGTTGGGCTCATTGTTAACGAGATATCCAGGTTGCCATTCCGTGTACGGATGGCGTCAAGAAATTGCTTCTGATTCACGCTCTCGTGAATGGTGACACTATATACGAGTTCGTACAGACTGCCGAGCTCGGTGGTTCTGATTTTTTTCAGATCAAACGGGATGTTGAACTTATGGAATACTTCGTTCAGAGCTTCTTCGTAGCTCAGATTTTCAGGAATCGTCACTTTCAATGTCTTCTGCAGACTCTTCTTGCCGCCAAAGTTAAACCGGCTTAATACAAACATCAGTACACACAGGATGACGGTAAACAGAACAGCGTAACCAAAGGCGCCTACACCGCAGGCCAGACCGGATGCCATGGTGAACAGAACGTAAGCAATATCTTTCGGATCACCAGGTGCACTGCGGAAACGGATAATGGAGAAGGCTCCCGCCAAGCTGAACGCCCGGGCGATATTGCTGCCGATAAGCAGAATGATGATGGCAACAATGACGGGTAACACAACCATCGTTAAGGTGAAGCTTTGCGAATAGGTGGCTTGATTGGTTTTCATATAGGTTAGACTGATGATAAGTCCAAGGATAATAGCAAGTCCGATCGTAATTACAGCACTGCCAAAACTTAATGTTGTGTCGTCCAGGGCGGAGCTAAATAATGAATCAAGCATATAGGACACGCTCTCTTTCTCTAATTGATTTTTCTTGTGATGCAGCCGCAGCAGGATCAGCAGGGTTGAAGTCTGTTCCTGGCACCAGTGGCCGTTCGGTCTGATAGTTCAAGTTGGTCGTTCTGACCAGATGTCTGAACTCGTTGCCGTATTTGGAGAAGCCTGTGCGGTACAGCCCATGTTTACAGAGCAGCTGTGATAACCAAAACGGGACCGTTTTCTCCGCTTTAACTTCCATAAGCCAGCGACCATCCTTCACTAACGGCTCGCCGTAATCTCCTTGTTCCAGCTTCAGATCGTATCTGCGGCTGCGGATGTTGGTATCAAAGGTAATGCGGAGATCCCGGCTGTTCTTGTCGAACAACGCTTTGCGTTCATAGGCCAGATACACCTTGGGTTCCAGATCATACAGACGAAGGAAGTATGTAATCTCTTCAACGACCTGTTTATTCATGTAATCCGCAAGGTCCGGTGCCTGTCCTGAACGAACAAATTCATAGGCTTCGTCCAGCTTCAACGCTGTTCTGCGTTTATTAACGAGACCAAATACTTTCTTTTTAATCTCCAGATATACTTTGGCATTTTGCTCAGGTACGCCGTAGGCCCGTAATCTTAGCTTCTCTTTGTATTTCGGTTTGGAGAGGCTGGCCCGAATCAGTGAATCCTGCGGTGTGTCGAAGTACAGGTTGCTGATGGAGTAGTACTCATGCTTTTTGTTGTACGCATCCAGTTCCATATATTCGAGCAGGTCATTATAGAAGTAAGCGTATTGCTCATCCGTCAGCAGGTACTTGCTCTCATACCGGTTGAATACTTCAATCGCCATAATGGTTCATTCCTTTCGGGTTTGAATTTGTATGTTTTGGTTCATCGTGTAGTGCTTTCATGTCTGTATCTTAGCGAAGCAACCTTGAATGAATCTTAAATAATTTTACATTCCGTTAACATTTCTTTTCCTTCATCTATGTAAGTTGAATTAAAGATTTTACACAGTCCACTCCGATGACAGAATAACCTGGAGAGTAGCGGTTATCCCCAGATTTTTTGGATTCCCTTCTCCAAAGGGAAAAATCCGGTGATAAAGGCGAACGCTTCGCTTTTTCAGGTTTTTTCTGCCCTCTCCGTTCACGTGTAAAAGAATAATTCAACTTATCTAATAGCTGCACACGATAAATATATTAAGGTTGATTCAAGGTTTACTTGGTAGAATAAGAACATACAAACTGAATGTAACAAAGCACCGGAGCATCCCTGATGTGCAGGGTATTCGTGAAAGGTGTAGCCACGGAAGTTTCAGCAGAACAATAAATAATAACTCAAGCAGAGGAATGAATAGATCATGAGAATTTTAATTGCAGAAGATGAGGTTCATTTGGCAGAGGCGGTCTCACAGATTTTGAAAAAAAACAACTATTCCGTGGACATGGTCCACGACGGCAGATCCGGGCTGGATTATGCGCAAAGCGGCATCTATGACCTGTTGCTGCTGGACATCATGATGCCGGAGATGGATGGCATTAGCGTGCTGAAAACGCTGCGTAGTGAAGGAAACCATACGCCAGTTATTTTGCTTACAGCCAAGGGAGAGCTGTCGGACAAGGTATCTGGTCTCGATTACGGCGCTGATGATTATATTGCAAAGCCATTTGCCACAGAAGAATTGCTCGCCCGTATTCGGGCGGCCTTGAGACGTAAGGGGGAGGTAGTCCCTGAGGATGGATTGAGATTTGGCGATATAGAGCTGAACACAACTCAGCTGAAGCTAAGTGTACAGGACAAAGAAATCAAGCTGAATCTGAAGGAAAATGAGCTGCTGGAGCTGCTGATTACCCGTAAACAGGCGATTACCTCCAAAGAGCAGATCATTGAGAAGCTGTGGGGATTTGACTCCGATGTGGAGTATAACAACGTGGAGGTCTATATCTCCTTTTTGCGCAAAAAACTAACCTTCCTGAATTCAGCTGTTCGCATTAATACGATTCGGGGTGTGGGGTACGTACTTGAGGTGACGAGCTGATGTTTAAGAAACTCCGCAACCGGTTCCTGATTGTTAATCTGGTTTCGATCTCAATCATGATGCTGGTCGCTTTTATTACGATCTACACCATCACGTACCAGAATGTGCAGCGTGAAACGAATATGGAGCTTTATAAGGTGTCCGATTTCTATCATAGTCCTTATAGTCCGATGGGTTCCCAGATCCCGCGGGGAGATGGGCATGGCGGCGGATCAGGCTCGGGAGCAAGTTCGGCTGCAGGTTCTAATGCGGACACGAGCGCAGAGAGAGGCACAAGTACAGGAACAGGCACTGGCGCTTCGGGATCAACATCAGGCTCAGTTGAAAGCTCCGGTCCCGGTACTGGTTCAGGAACGGATTCCCCATCGGGCGCTATGCCATCTTCTGCAGGTAGAGGTGGAAACGGGGGCAAGGCCGGCGGCGAATTCGGCGGCAATCCAGGGCCGGGTGGAGATCTGAACGCACCTCCGGCCCGGTCGGTTTCTTTTATGATTCAAACCGATGATCAGTGGAATATTACAGGCACTCACTCGCGGTTTGATATGGAAGATAGCTTTTATAAGGAAGCGTTACAGAAGGTCGATCGAAGCCTCGTCACCGAAGGGGAGCGGAAAACCGATCAGTTTGCCTTGGATGGCACGGATTGGGCCTATGTCGTTGATCCAAGCGGTGAGGGGTATATGATTGTGTTTATGGATGTGACAGCACAGCAGGGGATTCTGACCAATTTGATCTATACCTTTGCAGTGGTTGGGCTGGCTATGCTAATTGTGATTTATTTCCTTAGCCGTTATTTTGCGAACCGTTCAATTGCACCTGTGCGTGAAGCGTTTGAGAAACAGAAACAATTCATCGCTGATGCATCACATGAGTTGAAGACACCGCTGGCGATCATTAATACGAATACGGATGTATTGCTGGCGAATCAGGAGGAGACGATTGAAAGTCAGGCGAAATGGCTGCATTATATCAAATCGGAAACCGAGCGTATGTCTGGATTAACGAATGATCTGCTGTATCTGACTCAGATGGATGATTCGCGTTCCAACCTGATTCACACCACGTTTAATATGAGCGATGCGGTCGAAAGTATTATTTTGCCGATGGAGGCTGTTATTTTCGAAAAAAACATTTCTCTCGATTATAATATTGAGCCCGATCTGAACGTTCATGGTAACCGGGAGCAGATTAAACAGGTTATTCTGATTCTGCTCGATAATGCTGTGAAATATTCCGGCCCCAAAGGATCTGTGAATGTGACACTTCAGAAGCTGAATCATGACGTTATGCTGACCGTCTTCAATACGGGGGAGGGCATTGCACCGGAGCATCTGGACCGTATCTTTGACCGATTCTATCGCACGGATTCCTCCAGAGCACGCAAACATGGCGGGCACGGTCTGGGGCTGGCGATTGCCCGTTCAATCGTTGAGCAGCATAAGGGAGAGATTTACGCCAAAAGTGTGGTAGGCGAAGGCGCTTCGTTTTATGTGCGATTATCCTAGACAGTGATCCTGCTGATTACGTTGAAAAATGATGTCTCTAATGTTCCAATGTTCTAAAAAGCTGAGGTACTGGCTGAATGAGCAGACTGTAATACAGGGTTGCTGCAAAAGGCCGGGCATAACTTCTGCCCGTAATGGGATAACCTATGCTACAATGACAGCAAGAAGGATAACCAAGGAGATGAGCATACGTGGCAGACACCAACGCAATTAATGAGCAGGAAATGCTGCAATATATCGCGGACAAAACAAAGGCGAGCAAGGCTAACATTGAGCTTGTCCTGAAGCATGAGCAAGCTTACATTAACAAGGCGCATGAGAATACAAAAGGCAAAGATGTCGATATTGACGGCGACGATCTGGCGGATTACATTTTGAGCCGCAAAGATGTGAAGCTTGACGAGCTGACCGTTGAGAGTATTTTGGATGCAGAGATGGACTATCTGATGGAGAAGGGCCACGCAGGATACGTGGACTAGGCTGAGGGAAAGTAAGGTGATGTTACGGAGTAGCATTCGAGAGTGACATCATTAGAGAGTAACAGGAAGCAGTAACGTAAGCAGTAACGTAAGCAGTAACGTTTAGAGTAACAGGAGGCAAGAGAACTCAAGTTATTGGTTACTTCAGTTTTGCGTTTTCGGTGCCGTCCTGAATTCTAACGATCTTGAGCGACGTTATTTGGGTGATTTACGAGCATTCCAAAATGTAACGATCTGGAGAAACGTTATTTTGGAGTTTGAGGGTGTTTTTCGGGTGAAAAGCAGCCTTTTAGACGAAATAGCGCTTCTGGGAATCGTTAGAATTAGAAATGTGCTCAAATGGAGCAAATAAGGTTTCTGGGAATCGTTAGCGACATGCGGGGTGTCCAGCTAACCCATTCAATCGAGCGATTGCAAGATAACAAGACAACAAATGGGCACATACATGAAAAGACCTCAACTCCACACAAGGGGAGCTTTCCCTTGATCGTGATTGATGAGGTCTTTTAGTATAAGGTGCGCATGCCCGCAGGTTTTTGTTGCGAATTTGTCCCGTGCCTGTATACTTTTGCACGCACACGCACACGCACACGCACACGCACACGCACACGCACACGCACACGCACACGCACACGCACACGCACACGTAAGGATGTGATACTGCGACTACAATCGGGCTACTATAACCAAATGCATAGTTTCCATGTCCAGCCCACCTGCACTGCGCCCACATCCGTGTCCATTACGCTGTTACTTAAGCTAACCCATTATTGACCCATCATACCGCCATCAACAGTGTAGAGAGATGCGGTAACATATGATGCGTCCTCGGACAGCAGGAAGTTCATCACAGCGGCCACTTCCTCCGGTTCGCCGTAACGGCCCATCGGGATGGCAGCTACCGTAGCCGATTGGTAATCTTCCACGTTGCCGGAGTTGGCTTCGATCTGGCGCATCATACGAGTATTGATAGTGCCTGGCAGTACCGCGTTCACGCGAATATTGAAAGGCGCCAGCTCATTGGCTGCCGTACGAGTGAGACCAACAACGGCATGTTTGGACATAATATATGGAGATACAGCCGGAGCACCCATCAAACCTGCCAGGGAAGAGGTATTCAGAATCGCACCGGATTTTTGTTTTTTCATCACAGGAATAACGTTCTGCAGACCGAGGAATACCCCGCGAATGTTTACATTGTATACGGTGTCGAGTGCTTCAACGCTCAGGTCTTCAATCAGGCCGGTTGGTCCTTCAATGCCAGCATTGTTGGCAAAATAATCAATGCGGCCAAAGGCATCCAGTGCTTTTTGCACATAATTTTTGACGTCTGCTTCGTCGGACACATTAGCTTTCACTGCAATGACATGCTCTTTATCGAGATTCAGCTCCGCGATGGTTTTCTCGATGGCTTCTTCGTTCAAGTCCACCAGCACCAGATTGATTTTGCGTTCAGCCAGGCGGCGTGCCAGCTCTTTACCGATACCTCCGGCAGCTCCTGTAATCACAGCGGTTTGTGTATAGGATGTACTCATGATTGAATCGTCTCCTTATAATATATAGTGGGCAGGTAATCTCCATAAGAAGAAAACCTGTCGTTGTTAGTTCCTGTCTTAATGTTAAGATATACATAAACATGTGACAATAATCATTGACAGCGTAAATGTCAGCTATTGAACATAGATGTAAGCGTTGTTCATTTAGGATACAATAATAGACAAAGGGGGCGAAAATGTTGATTATTGAACATCCTCAGGATCGTAGAGCACGAAGAACACAGGATGCGATTATCGCTGCGGCAGTTTCATTAATATTGGAAAAGGGAGCCGACGCCCTGACGATCCGGGATATCACGGAACGGGCGGATTATAATCGGGGTACCTTTTATTTGCATTTTCCCGGCAAGCCCGAACTGCTGCAATTCCTGCTGGATGATTTCCTGCAAGGGTTGGGACAAGCGTATGCGGAACCCTACTCCAATCTCACCGAGGTAGACATGACCGGGGTACTTCCTTCAACGATGCCGGTATTTGAATATATTGAAGCACATCAGGATCAATTCCGGGCTTTGATGACGATGCATGGAGATATGGCGCTCAGGATCAACAATGTGTTCCGAAGTTACCTGACCCAACAATTCATCCTGGTAACTGAAGATAGTGAGCAAGTGATCAATTACGACATTATGTTAAGTTATCTGGTTTCGGCAACGGTGGGAGTTATTATGCACTGGGCGGAAGTCGGATTTAAATATTCTGCACATTATATGGGGGAACAGCTGACTGCTCTAATCAACATCAAACCGACCCGTCTGCTGATCGAGCCAGGGCAGAAGGGCCGGACAGTTCACGAGCGTATGCTGTCGGATTAATTCCTGTTCAGGGAACAGGCAGGTAGAAGCGGAGAAATCTAATGTAGAAGAAGATGTATGTGGAATGTCCTCGAACATCCCGTCGATCAACCCGTCATTGAAGCGTTCGCCGTCAGTTGCATCTGAAGCAGCTGTTCGCGGACGAGTACGCACTCGCTAATCATAATCAGTGCCGGGTTTGTGATGTGGTGCGTAACGGCGAGAGTGTGCAGTTCTGCCAAAGTTCCGGTGACAATTCGTTCCTCGGCTGTGGTTCCACGCTCAATAAGTGCTGCGGGGGTATGCCCCGATTTACCGTGCAGGAGCAGCTCGCGCTGAATCTGCGGCACCTGGCTGATCCCCATATAGATCACCAGCGTATCTACGCTATGGGCAAGCAGGTCCCAGCGGACAGAGGACACACATCCATCACGGCCAGTGCCTGTTACACAAGCGAAGGAAGATGCTGCTCCGCGATGTGTCAACGGAATCAGTGAGGAGGCGGAGGCCCCCACTGCCGAGGTGATGCCCGGGATGATTTCGTATGGGATACCGGAGGAAGCCAAGACGAGCGCTTCTTCTCCGCCGCGGCCAAAAATGAATGGATCACCGCCTTTGAGACGGACTACTTGTTTTCCTTCAGCAGCATGGGAGGCAAGCATACGTCCGATCATCTCCTGACTCATGGAATGAAGACCCGGAGCTTTGCCGCAGTAGATGCAAAGGGCATTCTCCCTAGCTTCAGCAAGCAGGGCATCACTGACAAGCCGATCATATAATATGACATCGGCTGCCTGAATGCGTTTCAGTGCTTTTACCGTAATCAGTTCGGGATCTCCAGGTCCAGCGCCAATAATACTGACCCTACCCCGGTTCATCACCTTGCTTTCACCTGCAGCGGGCCTCATAGCGCACACCCTCTTTCTTCTCTTGTCGTAAGTAAACCTATCTCAGACCTTTACCCAGTTCGTTATCCAGCGATCAATACGTAGATGTCACCGCTGTTTCCATCCACTTCAGTCGGATACGTATTCAGACATCCATCATCCGGTTCATGTACTTTGCCGCTGCGAAGATCGATTTTCCAGTCATGTAGCGGGCAGTGAACCGCCGTGCCGCATACCATGCCTTCCGACAGCTTGCCGCCCTTGTGAGGGCAGCGATTCTCGACAGCGTGCAGGCTGCCATCACTCAGTTTGAAAACCGCAATTTCCGTATCCTGTACGAGGAAGGTTCTTGCTCCCTTTTCATCAATATCGGCCAGATGTCCAATTCGGAATTTCTTCATCGCTGTTCCTCCTCCTCTTCTAGTGGGCCACCGGTTCTGCGCCGGACAGCGGAGTGAAGTTTTTGCGCAGCTTCTCGTCTTCAATAATTTCCTTCCAAGGATCGACCGTGTGACCCAGTGTCACTTCCAGCCGTTCCACGAGGGCAAGACGTACCTCCCGGTCAGCGAGTGCCTGCTTCACATGATCCAATCCTACCCGTTCAATCCAGGCCGCCGTTCTCTCATTCCATCTTGCATTCTCTCTATAATATTGCAGGTATGCATAGGTCCACTCTTCCACCTCGGCATCCGTTTTCACCGTACACAGCAGCTCGGCTGCGCGAACCTTCACACCGCCGTTGCCCCCGACGTGAAGCTCCCATGCTCCGTCAATGGCGACAACACCCAGATCCTTGATTGTTGCCTCGGCACAGTTCCGCGGGCATCCAGAGACAGCCAGTTTTACTTTGGCCGGAGCAACCATTTTATCGAGTTTTTTCTCCAGACGTATGCCCATTTCGATGGAATCCTGTGTACCGAAGCGGCAGAACGTATTCCCTACACAGGTCTTGACGGTTCGCAGCGCCTTGCCATATCCGAACCCGGACGGCATATCAAGCTCTTCCCATATCTTCGGCAGATTCTCCTTCTGTACGCCAAGCAGATCGAGTCGCTGTCCGCCTGTGAATTTAACCATCGGCACGTCATACTTCTCTGCGACGGTTGCGATCTTGATGAGTTCTGCCGGAGAAGTTACACCGCCATAAATGCGCGGAATGACGGAATATGTGCCATCCTTCTGAATGTTGGCGTGATAACGCTCATTGGTGAATTTGGATGCACGTTCATCCTCGTATTCGGTCGGCCAGATCATACCGAGGTAGTAGTTGAGGGAAGGGCGGCATTTGGAGCAGCCTTCAGGCTCCTCCCAGCCAAGCACATTCATCACTTCCTTGACGGTCTTCAATCCCATCTCCTTGATCTGTGCGACAATCTCATCCCGGTCGTACGAGGTGCAGCCACAGATCCCTTCTTTGGTCTGTTCCCCGACATTATCGCCTGCATAGTAGGTCAGCAGCGATTCGACAATTGGTTTGCAGCCTCCGCAGGAGGCCGACGCCTTGGTGCAGGATTTGATGGCTCCAACCGTATTGCAGCCCTTATTCAGCACGGCATCACCGATCGCCGCCTTGGTCACACCGTTACAGCCGCAGATGATTTCGTCATCCGGCATGGCCGCCGTACGTTCTGCTGCAGACGGACCAGCACCTGAGCCGCTTGAAGGCATACCGAGCAGAATTTCTTTCTCTCGTCCGCTAATATTCTCGCCGCTTTTGATGAGAGAGAACAGGGAGGCTCCATCGGTTGTATCCCCAAACAATACGGCACCAATTAATTGGCCGTCCTTCATCACCAACTTTTTGTATACTCCATCTACATCATCCTGAATGCGGATGCTGCGTGTATCGGGAGAATCCTTGAATTGTCCTGCGGAGAATACATCGACCCCCGATACCTTCAGCTTGGTCGAGGTAACAGAGCCCTCGTATCCTTCTGTTGGCGCACCCGCGAGACGTTTGGCGAGCACCATACCTTGTTCATACAGCGGAGCTACAAGTCCATATGCAATTCCGCGATGCTCTGCACACTCGCCGACAGCCGAAATGCCTGGTGCACTGGTCCGCATGTAATCATCTACAATGACACCGCGGTTCACCTCAAGACCGCTGTTCCGAGCCAGCTCAATCTGAGGACGGATACCAACAGCCATAACAACCAGATCAGCTTCGAGCACCGTTTGATCTGTGAAACGAAGGGCTTTGACCCGGCCTTTGCCCGTGATCTCTTCCGTATGTTTATTCAAAAGAAACTTCATACCCTGCGCTTCAAGCTCTCGCTGGAGCATCAAGCCTGCCGGCAGATCGAGATTGCGGTCCATCAGATGTCCGTTGATATGAATGACGGTAACGTCCATACCCAAGTTCAGCAGTCCGCGAGCGGCCTCAAGGCCGAGCAGACCCCCACCAATGACAGCAGCCTTGCGATATTTCTGTGATGCAGTCATCATCGTTTCACAGTCCTGAATATCACGGAAACCGATCACGCCTTCTTTCTGGGCACCGGGGAGCGGTAGAATGAATGCCTGTGAACCTGTCGCCAGAATTAACTCATCATAGGTTGCGCGCACGCCATTCCGGGATACAACCTCTTTGCGCTCCGAATCAATCTGCACCACCGGGTCCCCTGGATAGACCTGAATGCCGTTATCTGCATACCAGCTCCAATCGTTGATGACAATATCTTCAATGGACGTTCCGCCAGCCAGCACGGAGGACAGCATGATCCGATTGTAGTTCGGATGCGGCTCTGCACCAAACACAGTAATCTCATACGCATGTGGAGCAAGCTTCAGAATATGCTCAATGGTACGGATTCCCGCCATGCCATTGCCGACCAGCACCAGTTTTTTCATTGTACTCATTGTGATTAACCCCCTTGGTTCCATTTCTACATACTGCATGTTTACCTGCCCGAACACGTTCTTGAAAAATCGAAAAAGCCTGTCATGCCCCGGAGGACTGCGTATAAACATACGCATCCCTATTATCCGAGATTGCAAAACAGGCTTCATTGCCGTTTCCACCAGCTACGCCATTGTAACTGTGATCGAAATTTATGGAGTTGTTATGGGTTAACTATAAAATACGGCTTAATACATGTCAATATAGTTAACATAAAAAAGTATTTGAAATTTGAAGTTAATTATGTTTACATGAGTTTATTGGAAGTCCGAATCGGAATATCGGGTCCGCTGTCTCAATCATAAACGGCTGTGTGCACAGCAATCATTCGCTTTTCACCACACTCTCTAACTGTAATGATGAACGACGAACTATAAAAAAAGCAGAGCCGAAATGGTATGTATATTCCATAGCATGATTAGAGAGTGGACCAGAGAAACTTATATATTTTTGTTAGGTAACATAACATAACTGTGGTCTCATTTAGCAAATTACTTTTCCGTGTTAATGTGTTAAATAGAAATGTACTGACGGTGGATAAATATAGGGAGGGATTGATCTATCATGCGATCCATATTGGTCATCCGTGTACAACCCATTGCAGCTGATTCGCCGGGTGAGATCCCATTGACACCAGAGAGGGTGCTGGGAGCGAATGGTTATCATGTACAGGTCACAGATCGTGAACAAGAGGTGGCAAAGCTGGCCCGTGAAGCGGAAGCCTCGATACTGCATCTGTCTCTTGCAGATGTGACCTACTGGGTGAACTGCCTGGGAAAGGGGAAATCAGATGCTCCGCTGCTCTGGTGGTGCGCTCCCGATACGGCCTCTTCTTCGCTAGAGGTTTGTGAAGTGGAGACCTCGTTTGACGGGATACTTACACCATCCATGACTGGACCGGAGATACATTGGACACTGCATTTTGCGGCGAGGCGTTACATGGAGCGCAAGCAGTGGGAGCAGGAGCGAAAGCAGCTGCAGTCCCGGCTTGAGGATCGGAAGTGGATCGATATGGCGAAGGCGATTTTGTGTGATCTGAAGCAAATATCCGAGTCGGAAGCCTACGATCTGCTGCGGAAAAAGGCGATGGATGAGCGCAAACGGATGGTTGATGTAGCCACTGCCATTGTAAAGGCTCATCAACTGCTCCAGTCTTAATCAGAGAGGGGAATGCTCTATGGATATGCCTCATATCCTTCGAGAGGTTGGGCGCGGCAAGCGCGGCTCGCGTGATCTGAATTATGCAGAAGCGCTGGCTGTAGCCGAGAAAATTTTGAATCAGGAAGTCTCTCCTGCCCAGACGGCGGCTTTTCTGATGGCTGAGCGGATGAAGATGGAGAATGTTGAAGAGCTGGAAGCCTTTGTGCATGCTTGTCGTAATAGCGCCGATCGAATGCCTGTATTTCAGGATGGTCTGGACTGCGCAGGGCCATATGACGGGCGTACCAAGTCATTTATGGCGACGTATCCCGCAGCCTTTGTGCTGGCGGCGGCCGGACTGCCGGTTACGCTGCATGGCAGTGAACCTTTACCGCCCAAGTGGGGCGTTACGCTGCCTGTATTATTAAGAGAAGCAGGAATGGACATACGCGGAATGAACCGGGAAGATGCCCGGAGCGCCGCCCTTCGTACAGGGGTAATGTATGTTTCGTCGGAGGACTGGTGTGAGCCGCTGGGCAGGCTTCGTCCTTTAAGAGAGGAGCTTGGTTTCCGAACGGTGCTGAATACAGCCGAGAAATTGATTGATTACAATAAGTCATCTTACCTCGTATTTGGTGTATTTCATAATACGTTTCTTGACCGAATCGCCAAGCTGCTCACACGCTTTGAGTATAAACGTGCTTACGTGGTTCAAGGCATGGAAGGGTCGGAGGATCTGTATATTGATCGGCCAACACGTGTATATGCCGTGGAGGACGGAGAAATGAAGCTGGAACTGATAGACCCTTCTGCCTACGAACTGGATATGCCCGTACCGGAGATGGACTGGACCGCGGCAAAGCAGGTTCAGATGGCAGAGCAGGTGCTGCGCGGCGATGGGCATCTTACGTTTGTCAATCAGGTGCTGCTTAATGCCGGGTTCCGTTTATACGCTGCGGGGCGAGTGCCTTCCATTGAGCAGGGGATTTACGCTTCGAAGGAGCTTCTGGACAACGGGGCTGCATATCGTCTTTATCAACAGTGGTGTGTATCTATGGGTGGAGTGCTGCCGGACAGCAGAGCGGTCTCGAGCTATCCGGCATCATCCAGATGAGGGTACGGTCCAGTTCAAGTGTGCGGTTTATTCCCACGGATAGGAGACGGTCAGGAAGTCAGCAAATTTTTTGCTCTCTTCCCGCCGTTTTTTCCGCATGGCCGCCCGATCCGGAGCAGTCTCGTACAATTTTCTTTCTTCCTCGGTCTCCGGGATAATCCGGGGCACGATCAATTTGCGGTTATTTTCATCCAGGGCCACAAAGGTCAGAAAAGCCGTTGCCGCAATCTTTTTCTCTCCCGTCATCAGATCCTCGCGAATCACCTTCACAAAAATCTCCATGGAGCTGCGTCCCGTCCATGTTGCGAATGACTCCAATGTTACCGAATCGGTTGGATTAATCGGGTACAGAAAATCGACAGAGTCGGTTGAAGCCGTAACCGTATTGACCCGGCACAGCTTGGATGCGGCAATCGAAGCGATATCATCAATATAGGACATCAGCTTGCCGCCGAACAAGGTGTTATGGTTATTGACATCTGTCGGGAATACCCGGGCGGTTTTGAAGCAGCGTGTTTCACGTACATACTTTCTCTCCACTTGATCCATCTCCGTAGGTTTCGGTATCTCTCTCATTGTTCTTCCTCCTTGCAGTATGGTCGCTGCTGCTGTGCTGCCTAACATGAAGCCTTTTTGCTTGCTGCGGGAACGGCCAGATTGAAAAGCAACTCTCCCTAAGTATAGGTTTCGGTCAGATGTATATTCAAATGAAGTGTTTCAGGGCTCCGTTACAAGAAAAAACCGCCAGGCGCGGACCGGCGCGCAGGCGGTTATTGCTGAATCTGTATATTAAGCCTTAGGTCTGAAGATGCCGGACGGTTTGCCAATCGGCAGGAATGTGTAACCAAAGTGAGCATTCAGCACGGAGGCACCTGTACCGTACAGGGACACAATGCCAATCGCCATCTCGGCGTATGCTGCAATGGTGTGGAAGATGTGCGGTGCTACGCCGAAAGCGTCAAAGGTCAGACCCAGGAACAGGAAGTCGATCAGAATGAAAATAATGAGCAGGACTTTGTTCGCTTCAACAGCGCCGATCGTCATGAACAGGGTGAAGATCAGATATCCGGCAAAAGCAAATCCAAGCTGCTTGCCATCGGTCTGCTCAGCCAGTGTAGAGCCAAACACACCCATTTTGATCATCCAGTTAGCACCCATGGCGAACCAGAAGAAAGCATACGCGCCAAAAGCGGTGGTACCGAATGTGTTGTTGCGTTTGGAATCCTGAATACATGCGAATAATTGAGCAAATGCGCCCAGGAAAATAGCCCATGGGATTGCGTAGCTCAGCCCTTCGGTAAGGCCTAGCTTTTGGGACGAAGCGACCAGGGTTACAATGGCCAGCCCAAATAATCCCATCGCGCTGGGATCGGCGTTTATGATTTTGACTTTAGTCTGTGACTCGGTTTGCATGGTGTTGATTAGCCTCCAATAATATCAAATCTGCAGGATAGACCTGCATAGGTTATCCTCGAACTGCATGTTGGCATCCGCCGGACCCGGACACACATATCGCCCTATTGTACCCGAATGCCCCGGTTATGGAAAGGGATTTTATTACCTGAAACTCGCGAAAACGGTTACTTCTATTACAGTCAGTTGAACGGTGATGCAAGATATCGGGTTTGTGGTGAAAAAAGACGGAAAATTACATGTTATTCCCAGAGGATAAAGGTTAGTATCGAGTGGAAATCACATCCACTATCCGGGTGCTGATGATCTGACGAACCGCAGTGTGAATTGCGGTAGAAGGGAGTGAGCGGAAAACAGGGAGAAGGTTACTTGCCGGAGTAACTATACTAGAGATATCAAGTTCCAGATTATTTTGCAAGCGCTTACTTTGAGAGGGTGTCTCAGGAAAGTCAATTTGTATTCCATGATGAAGAAGCGAAGGGATGGGTGTTGATGATCGTCAAACAGATGCGTCAGCTCGGCTTGATATTGCTTATATTCGTGTTTACCTTGTCTAGTATGGGGTGGGGTTCTGTGTTCGGTGTGACCGAGGCGCGCGCGGCGGAGCTGGATTCATCTGCTACAGAGGATGCCGTATATCGCTATGATTTTGGATCAGGCCCGGTGGCGGACGGTTATACGGGTGTAGATGCAGATACAGCGTATACCTCAGAACGAGGATATGGCTTCGCAGATGTCTCCAAAGTGACTGTGCAGGATCGTGGAATCAGTGATCCGATCAAGTCTGATTTTGCAACGTTTGCTGCGGGTGGGCAATTCAACGTGGATCTGCCCAATGGAGATTACACGGTTTCGCTGATTGCAGGAGATGCTGCCGGAGCTACAGAGATTGCCATTGATGTGGAGAGCATGAATAAGGTACAGCTGAACAGCAAGGCTGCAGGTGAGTATCTGGAGATGAGCTTCGATCTTGCTCTTGTAGACGGGCAGATGAATCTCGTGTTCTCAGGTGCGGCAGCGAATCTGAATGCATTGGTGATTACGAAGCAGACGGAACGTGAAGCTGGAAGCAAGCCTACCCTGTATCTGGCGGGTGATTCCACGATGCAGACCTACAACCCTTACTGGGAGCCGCAAGCGGGCTGGGGCCAGATGTTTCCTTCCTTTTTTGATAAAAGTGTAGAAATCAAAAATCATTCCATTGGCGGGCGCAGCTCCAAATCGTTTATTTTCCAAGGGCGCCTGGATGAGATTTTGAGAATGATTCGTCCGGGAGACTACCTGTTCGTGCAATTCGGGCATAATGATGCCACGATCAGTGTGCCGGAACGTTACGCTTCGCCAGCCGATTACAAAATATATCTGAAAACCTACATCGACGGTGTGCGGCAGCGGGGGGCGACGCCGATTCTGGTGACGCCGATGGGGCGCAGGGATTTTAATGCAAGTACGGGCAAATTCAACGTTTCCTTCCCTGAATATGTGCAGGCCGCGAAGGAAGTAGCCAGTGAAAATAACGTGCTTCTGATTGATCTGAGCAGGCTCAGCATTGAATATTATGATTCGATCGGACCAGAGGCTACATTATCCGTATTCCTGCATGTGGCACCAGGCATATATCAGGCTTTCCCTAATGGCGCGACAGACAATACGCATTTTCAGGAGTATGGTGCCATCCAGATCGCCAGACTGGTCGCAGGTGCGGTGCGTGAGCTGGATATTCCTCTGGCAGACGCGGTGAAGGATGCAGACGTGCCGGCTGAGGTCCCGGCGAAGCCTAGTGGTCTGAAGGCGGGCAGTATCAGCAATGCGGGTGCTGTGTTGAAGTGGACGGCAGATAATGCGGCGGATATCTACAAAATCTATCGTAAGTTATCCACCGAGCCGGAATCTGCGTATAAGCTTGCCGGAACGGCAACCGTGCCAACGATGACCTTATCCGGTCTTGCGGAAGGGGAGACCTATACGGTACGTGTAACAGCAGTGAATGGTCGCGGCGAATCCGAGCCGTCGGATGAAGTGAGCTTCACCACGAAGTCGGCTGCGTACCGTTATGACTTTGGCCCGGTAGGTTCCCCTGTTGCAGAGGGGTACAGCGAAGTGAATCGGAACACGTTATACACGTCAGAGCGTGGATACGGCTTGACCTCTTCGGCGAACATGGCAGATCGGGACCGGGGTAATGCCACGGATGAGCTTCGCCGTGATTTTGTTATTTATTTTGGAGGTAGTTATGAGTTCAAGGTGGATCTGCCCAACGGGAGTTATTCGGTCAAAGCTTATATTGGGGACTGGATTGGCTCGGCTCGAACCAACATCAATATCGAGGGGAAGGATTACGGGACCGTATCCTCAAGTGCCCAAAATATAGCTGAAAAAGTCATCAATCAGGTTGAGGTACAGGATGGTCAGATGAATCTGGTGTTTAGCGGTCAAACGGCACATCTCAACGGCTTGGAGATTACACCAACGTTTATGGCACCTTCGCAGCTTAAACTGGATGACCTTGATCTGGATAGCGACCCAATTCGTGCGGTGTTATCCTGGGATGTAGCTGCAGGAGACGTACAGTATAAGGTCTATCGTCAATCTGCGGGAGCTGCCAAGCCGGAATTACTGGCTACCGTGGACACACCGACGTATACAGATCAACAGGTTGAACTGGGCATGGACTATGTCTACACGGTGACGGCTGTGGATCAGACAGGTACAGAATCACTGGCGTCCAATGCGCTGAGTGTATCTACCGTTGATCCAAGCGTCATGAAGGCGGAAGTGCCTTCCGGCCTGAGCATGCAGGAAATAAACAAAAATGATGTGACCTTCACATGGAGTGAAGCTGCAGGAGCACGTTTTTACCAGATTTACCGTGCCAAAAAGCTGGATGGACCTTACGAGATGATCGGTCGTACCAAGGAAACGTTGTATAAGGACTCTTCCATTCTTAGTACGATTCCTTATTACTATAAAGTTGCCTCAGTGAACGCGGGCGGTGTGTCCGAGTTGTCCAGTGCGCTTGAAACTCCGGCGGCAACAACGCTGAACCGGGCGATGGAGTATTTGGATCGGGCCCCGGTTGCGGTGCAAACGGAACAGGGCAATTACATTGGCTGGCGCATGCTTGGCCTGGATACAGACTCGATTGCATTTAATCTGTATCGTGACGGGGTGAAGCTCAACACAGAACCGTTAACGGGCAGCACCAATTATACAGATGCGGAGGGTACAGAAACCTCTAAATACCGTGTAATGACGGTGGAAAATGGGCTGGAGAAGCCAGGAACGAAGGAGTTCGGAGTATGGCAGGAGCAGTACCTTTCCGTTCCACTGCAGAAACCTGCTGATGCCTATACCAAAGACGGGCAGCCCTATTCCTATTATGCCGGGGATGCCAGTGTAGGTGATGTGGACGGAGACGGTGAGTACGAAATTGTATTAGTGTGGTCGCCTAATAACGGCAAGGATAACTCTCAGGCTGGCATTACGGGCATTGTGTATATGGATGCCTACAAGCTGGATGGAACCCGGCTCTGGCGTATTAACATGGGCCCTAACATCCGCGCCGGAGCACATTATTCACCATTTTTGGTCTATGATTTTGACGGAGACGGCCGGGCTGAGCTGATGATGCGAACGGCAGACGGCACGATCGACGGCGAAGGCAAGGTGATTGGAGATGCAAATGCAGATCACCGCAACAGCTCGGGGTATGTGCTACTGGGTGATGAATTCCTGACGGTATTTGATGGAGAGACAGGGGCGGCACTGGATACGGTGAACTATGATCCGCCGCGCGGTGACGTTGCTTCCTGGGGTGACGGATATGGCAACCGGGTAGACCGTTTCCTTGCGGCTGTAGCCTATCTGGACGGGGAGCATCCGAGTGCGATGTTCAGCCGTGGATACTATACACGCACCGTGCTTGCATCCTATAATTTCCGGGATGGCAAGCTCAGTCAGGTCTGGCGTTTTGATTCCAATGATGAGGGGTACGGATCATATGCAGGTCAAGGGAATCACAACCTGTCTGTTGGCGATGTAGACGGGGATGGCAAGGATGAAATTACGTTTGGAGCGATGGCCATCGACGATGATGGCAAACCGCTCTACAATACTAGGCTGGGACACGGAGACGCGATGCATCTTAGCAATCTTGACCCGACCCGTCCGGGATTGGAAGTATTCGGAGTTCATGAGGACAAAAGCTCGAAGTATGGCATGGAGATGCGTGATGCAGCTACAGGTGAGGTGCTGTGGGGTGTATTTACAGGGATGGATACTGGACGCGGCATGGCGGCAGATATTGATCCTGATTACCCTGGGGCAGAGGTGTGGGCTGCTACCATTACCAACGAACAGCACATCCCGATTACCGGGCTGTACAGTGCCAAGGGAGAGCTAATCACGACAAAGATTCCTTCCTCCACGAACTTTGGCATCTGGTGGGACGGTGATCTGCTGCGCGAATTGCAGGACGGTATTCGCATCGACAAGTGGGACTACGAGAATCAGACTACGATTAATCTGCTGACGGCAGCGGGTGCTGCTTCCAACAATGGCACCAAGGCCAATCCAAGCTTGCAAGCTGATTTGTTTGGCGATTGGCGCGAGGAAGTGATCTGGCGCAGTCAGGACAGCTCCGAGCTGCGTATCTATACCACAATCGATGAGACAGAGATGCGTCTGCGCACATTGATGCATGATCCGGTCTATCGTTTGGGTGTGGCTTGGCAAAATGTGGCCTACAACCAGCCGCCGCATACAAGCTTCTATCTTGGCGCTGGTATGGAGCAGCCAAAAGCACCGAGCATTCGTTATGTTGGCGGCCCGCAGGAGCCGGAAGACACGACACCTCCGGTCATTACAGGTATGCCTGCGGAGCAGATGAGTGAGGATGAGGTGCTTCAGGTCAAAGTAAAGGCCGAAGATCTGGAATCGGGCATTGCACGTCTGGAGCTGACTTGGGATGGTGAGACGGTGCAGCAAGGTGATGAGATCGCATTGACCGGGCTTGCGGGCAAGCATATGTTCACAGCTCGTGCAGTGAACGGTGTCGGTCTGGTCACCGAAGCTGCTGTAGAGGTGACTGTTACAGCAGGTGACCAGGCAGCGGGAGCACCCGGGACACCTGTTCTGTCCGACAATCACGGTCACGGGAACGGACTCCGTGACGGGAATTATACAATTACGATGAATATGTGGTGGGGCAACAATGCTACGGAGTATAAGCTTTATGAGAACGGAAAATTGCTTGATACTCAGAAGCTGTCCGCATCCACCCCTTCTGCACAGAAGGCCTCCACTTCCATTGAGGGGCGGGCCAATGGTACGTATGTGTATACGTGTGAGCTGACAAACGCTAAAGGCACAACGGCATGTCAGCCGCTCACGGTTATCGTTCGAGATGCTGCACCCTCAAAGCCTGAACTGTCCCATGACAATTGGGATGGAGATGGGAACTATACTATTACAATGAATATGTGGTGGGGTACCAATGCAGCATCGTATCGGTTGTACGAGAATGGTACAGAGGTGGATAGCCAGCCTCTCACGGTGTCTTCACCGAATGCACAGACAGCCCGGTTCGAAATCAAGGACCGTGCAATCGGAGAATACGAATATGTGGTGGAATGGATCAATACAAGTGGGAAAACAACAAGTGAACCGATGCGGGTGAGCGTTACCCGATAACGTTGACCAATTAATATTAGGGTAATGCATGGGCATCTTTCCATATCAAGAGCGTCGGTTTAAGTTATGGCGTCTGAGATTGGAAGGGTGCTTTTTTGTGTATTTCATAAAATACACAATTACGACACAAACTGCTTCGAGGCGATGTGTCTGCGGATTTTTGACGTACAGATGATTAGAGAGATGTGACAAGGCTATGTTACATCTGGTATTTTTCACCAATCTCTATTAAAATGAAATTAGCCCTCTCAAAATATGGAGAAGCATACAAAACATCCATGTCTCCTATGCCATATGTTAATCCAGTTGCAGATTGACAGGAAACACTACAATGTATCACAAATGAAGGAGGTATCAGGGGCCATGGTTATGAGTTTGGATTTGAAAAATAAAATAGAAAAGGCCAGGCATAACCTTCATAAGCTGGTAGAGCGCAATAAGGGCGGGCTTGGACATCCTGATGTCATTCGACAGTCAATGGCGCTGGATGAATTAATTAATGAATATAATCGGATATCCCGGACTCAGACGCGAACGTGAAAGCGAATTGGATGGGAAATAAATATAAATAACAATACAGTACTTATCGAAATGTATGGCTTGGGTCGTACAGGATGATTACACCAACAGAAGGGCATGACGACCACCGAAAGGGTTCACCTCGAAGCAAGCACGAGGTGAATCTTGTCGGCGGATCGATCATGCCCTTTTTGTCTATCAGAGAACCAGTTAACAGCGGCTGCCGCCGCCCTGAGATAAGCTGCTTTTTAATAATTAATGAAGCATGCGCTTGGCCTCCAGATATAACACCTGCACGAACTTTTTCGTATTGATGCGTGTTTGGGACAAGGAAGGCTCTACGTTGTTTTGCAGCTCCAGCATCTTTTTGCGAATCTCGGTAAAGTCAAAAAACTTGGATGCGTAGTTCTCGAATTTTGGATGCGTGTAGTCCGTTAACCCGAGTGATACGACGTGGCTGAGTGTTTGGAATATCGCCCTGCGGACCCGCTGCTCCGCAGCCTTCACTTCTTTTGTCACATCGGCCGCCGTTGCATCCTGCCCCAGCTTGCGCTGAGCCACGTTCTGAAAAATGTCTTTGAGCGACGGGAACGTGTACGGTGACAGCTTATGCTCGTCCGTCTCCAGCAGCTCCAGATATTCCAGCATATCGAGCAGATCGCGGCTCCCAGCTTCGCCGATCATGCCCATCTCGGACAGCAGGAAATGACCTGCGGTAGCAATCGTTTTGTCCGGCTCGTGCGCCTGCTTGCGCTCCCCAGACTGCAATCCCGACAGCCCCTGAAGCGTGCGCTGAATGTCAGCGATGGACTGCTGCATCCGCAAGCGTTCCTCCACCAGCCGCAGCACCGAAAGAATCTCCAGCCGGTTAATCGGCTTCGTAATATAATACTCAATGCCAAGAGAGTAGGCCTCCCCAATCATATGTTTAGACTCAATCTGTGAGATCATCACAATCTTGCCCTTGAATTTCCCTGCGAGCGCACGTACGGTTTCAATCCCGTCCTGCTGCGGCATCAGCAGATCAATAAGCAGCACGTCCACCTTATGCAGTTCCAGTAATTCTGCATGCACATGTGCCCCGTCCTCGGCTTCCCCGGCAATATCACCCAATGCTTCATCCTCGATGATGTCCGTCAGCATCGAACGAATCCCTGCATCATCGTCCACGATAAAATAACGCATAAGTTTCAAGTCCTTTCCTTCCATATGGTCTCGTTGATCCCGAGATAAGATGTTATATGGTCACGCGGTATATCCCGCTGTTTTCATCTCATGTTTGATGTTCCATTATGTCGGTTCACGGTTCATCCGATGTATCTCCAGCACGCACGTGAACGCTACTTCTATCATACTTCCTCCCCGCTTTTCTGCATAGAAGCTGACATGTTAGCTTAAATGACAATGACTGGATAAGAGAGGATCGTTTTTGAAAAAAATGTGCAGTAATCATGTAGGTATTTGTCGTTTTCAGTAGATGCAATTGTAGTATAAGTAACATGCATTAGTCTGTTTCCGAAATTGTGCAAAATGTTGCAAATGTTCGGTTATTTTTATCATACATCATCTAAAGGGGCGTACCGATGGAGCAAACAATACAAGATGTTGTCGTCTTTTTCAATGATTTTCTCTGGTCCAAGCTGTTAATTATTCTGTTGGTCGTCTGTGGTGTGTACTTCACGACCAAAACGAGATTTATGCAATTCCGCATGATTGGTGATATGGTCAAAGTGCTCAAAGAACCAAAGAGCAAGGAGCCGGGCAAAATCTCTCCGTTTCAAGCCTTCTGTATCAGTATGGCCGCACGTGTGGGTACGGGAAACATTACGGGCATTGCACTGGCTATAGCACTGGGCGGACCTGGGGCTGTGTTCTGGATGTGGATTATCGCCATGATCGGGTCGGCATCAAGCTTTGTGGAGAGCACGCTCGCTCAAATCTACAAAATCAAGGATAACGGCGGTTTCCGCGGAGGGCCTGCATATTACATGGAACGTGGGCTTGGTAAACGATGGATGGGGGTCATGTTTGCCATTCTGATCACCCTTTCCTTCGGTTTGGTCTTTAACGCTGTGCAGTCCAACACGATTACAGTAGCGTTCCAGAACTCGTTTGGCACAGATCGTCTAACCGTAGGTATCATTATGGCTGTGGTCTTTGCGGGCATTATTATGGGCGGCGTCAAACGGATCGCGAAGGCGTCGGAATATATCGTCGTTGTGCTTGCCGTATTGTACATTGGTGTGGCTGTGTTTATTGTGCTGGTGAATATTACTGAGGTTCCTGCCATCATTGCGCTTATTGTCAAAAATGCCTTCGGCATGGAACAGATGGCTGGCGGTACGCTGGGCGCCGCGCTGATGAACGGAGTCAAACGCGGACTCTTCTCGAATGAGGCCGGTATGGGTAGTGCACCTAATGCCGCGGCGACAGCCGATACCTCTCATCCAGTCAAGCAAGGATTGATTCAGGCTTTTGGTGTCCTGACAGATACCCTGGTTATTTGCACGAGTACAGCCATGATCATTCTGTTATCCGGGGTATATCAAGGCTCCGATCTGGGCGGAATCGAGTTGACTCAGGCTGCGCTCAGTGTTCATATCGGTTCATGGGCTTCCGGCTTCCTGGCTGTGATGGTCTTCCTGTTTGCCTTCAGCACGTTGATCGGCAATTATTACTATGGCGAGACGAATATTGAATTTATTAAATCGAGCAGAGTGTGGCTGTGGGTGTATCGTATTGCCGTTATCAGTATGGTGCTGTTCGGGGCTATTGCGAAGGTGCAGCTGGTTTGGGATCTCGCCGACCTGTTCATGGGACTGATGGTTGTGGTAAACCTGATTGCCATTCTGATGCTCTCCAAAGTAACCTTCGAGGCGCTCAAGGATTACAAGCGGCAGAAGTCCGAGGGACGTGATCCTGTCTTCACTCGTGATCGCATTCATATTCCGGGCGAGATTGAGTGCTGGGAGTCGGAAGAAGCGGTTATGGGGAATAAAAAGCTTGATACGACTGGGTAATTCAAAAATAGACTAATTGCTTCCCATGAGCAAGAATGAAATCGTTAATCATCATTTATTAATAAAACAGGACTTGGCGTACCATTAAACATGGCATTCCAAGTCCTTTTATTATAATGCGCACTATAACGCTCCGGGCTTGATTACTTTTGTACAGAATAGCTGATCAGCTGCTCGGACAGAGCTTTCATGCGTGCGCCTGTATCATTCAGCTTCTCAATGACATCTGTGAACGATGCAACGAGTGAAGCCTGTTCCTGGGAAGAAGCTGCAATCTGGGATACTTCAACGGACATCTGTTGGATGACCTGCTGCACATCCTTCAGGCTGGCATCGATATCTGTCGTTGCTTGTTTTGCATCAACAGAGAGCTTGCGAACTTCGGCTGCAACGACACCAAATCCGGCACCAGCTTCACCGACACGAGCTGCTTCTATTGCAGCATTCAGACCAAGCAGGTTGGTTTGTTCGGAGATTTCACGAATGAAGCCGGCAACCTTGTTAATCTGGGATGAATTCTGTACAGCGACCCGTGTGTTTTCCAGAATCTGCTCGCTGGTTGCCTGTAATTCCTCTGCGTGAGCAGCGACGTGCTGCACCATATTGACAAGATTGGCGTTAATATGCTGATTCTCTTGTATAATCTCCTCAAGATGATTCTGGTTGGACTGGTCATAGGATGCACAGAATACGGCAACCACGTTCTGCTGCTCATCGAAGATCGGAATGTTCAGTGTATCGAGCTCAAGACCAAACACTTCCTTCGGAATTGTGGAGAGCGTGGCTTCTCTTCCATTTTTCAGCACGGCAAAGTTCTGATACGAGTCAATCAGCTTCATTCCTCTTTCGAAGCCGAGATCGAATCGATCGGTTGCCAGAACGTCTAATACTTTTTCGTGATCGTATACGGAAAGGCTTGCCGGCTCCCGGAGAATTTGGCTAATATAAGGCAGAACTTTTAACAAGGCGTCAACAACGTTTATAGAACTCATGGAACGGAATCATCCTCTCAATATTTAAATTTTAAAATAGGAAAATTAAATAGAATCTCTATTGTTCATCGGACAAAAAACAAATATCCTGAATGCCTGATTACAAAATTTTGATATATTTTCAGAATCATTTTCAAACTATTTTCCAAAAGTATCTTGATATTGGATATTTGTTCTAATTGTAACTGTCTTTGTGTCAATTTAAGGATCGATTATGGTTGAATTTATGGGACATATGTCCATTTTTTCGTATCATTGAGATAATGATGGGGGGAGTCTGAATGAAGGAAGTTCTGGACTTTGAGCTAATGCACAAGCTTGCCAGGCAGTACGGATTGGATCAGGTGCTGGATGAGAGCGCAATGACCGAATTGCGTTTGCTGGAGGCAGATAAGGGTGAAACAATATGTGAAAAAGGGGAGCGTCCCGAGCGCCTGTACTTTCTCGTTCAAGGCAAGCTCAAAATTTTTACAACACTGTCGAATGGCAAATCTCTGCTGCTTCGGTTCAGCACCCCGCTTGCTCTTGTCGGTGATCTGGAGCTCGTTAACGGGAGAGAGGCTAACAATACGGTGCAGTCAGTCAATCGTAGTCTGCTGCTTGCCATCAGCTATCGCGTTATTCAGAACACGTACGTGGAGAACCCGAAATTCCTCTATTTTATGCTCAGTCAGGTGACGCATAAGCTGCACACGTTCTCGAATCTGTCGAGCCTGAACATGCTTTACCCTGTTGAGAGCAGGTTCGCCAGTTATTTGCTGTCGATCACGGAGCAGGATGCGGCAGCCTCTGAAGAGATTCAGACCTCCAAACTGACGGAGCTGGCTGATCTGCTGGGCACCAGCTACAGACATCTCAATCGGGTGATTCAGGACCTGTGCGGACGGGACATCATTCGCAAAGTGAGACGAAAGATTGTTATTGAGAACATTGAGGAGCTGCGCGAGATAGCGGGCGGCAATATTTACGAGTAAATGTCTGAGCACACGAAAGAAGGAAACACGGATGCATGAATAAAAGAAACAGCGGGCAAATGAATGAGAGAAGCAACCGGCGCATGAATGAAAGAAGCAACGTGCAAATGAATGAAATGACTGGACATATGAATGAAGGTAACAATGGTCACATAAATGAAGCGACCAAACACATGAACAAATTAGGGCGTGTCTGAAAACTCTGAAGGCGGCAGATTTTGCTGAATTTTTGTTCCAAGCCAGGAAATTTACCGCAGGCGTGCCGGGGCATGTCAAGGGAAAGTGACGCAGCAGGGGGCGAAACGAAAAGGCGGTAAAAGATGCACTTCAGTAGGTTTCAAGACAAGTCCTAAATAGCGCATGCAACAAAGAGCACCCTTTACTGTAAAGGATGCTCCTGTTCTTGTTTTGAGGTATTCTTCTGTAAAACGCTTGAGGATGCGATCGAATCAAAATTCCTTTGCTGTTCGAATCAAATATTTCCTTGCTGCTCGAATAATTGAGCAATCTCAACGATGACCTGTGTTGCTTTCACCATGTTATCTACCGATACGTACTCGAACTTGCCGTGGTAATTTTCACCGCCGGTGAAAATGTTCGGCGTGGGCATGCCCATGTAGGAAAGCTGGGAGCCATCTGTCCCGCCCCGAATCGGGCGAATCACCGGTTCGATATTCAGACGTGTCATCGCCTCATGAGCAATATCCACGATCTGGCGAACCGGTTCGATTTTCTCACGCATGTTGTAATACTGATCATTCAGCTCAACGGTAATACTTTTCTCTCCGTACTTGGCTTTTAGCTGATCTGCGATGTTTAACAGGTTGGTTTTACGCGCTTCAAACTTCTCTCGGTCAAAATCACGAATGATGTAGTGCATCTTGGTCAGTTCGACATCACCTTCCATGGAAAGCAAGTGGTAGAAGCCGTCATAACCGTCTGTGGATTCAGGAGCTTCCTCTACAGGCAGACATCCGTTCAGCTCCATCGCAATTTTAAGCGAGTTCACCATCTTTCCCTTGGCTGTTCCAGGATGCACGTTGGTACCTCGCACCGTAATTTTCGCTGCCGCGGCGTTGAAACTCTCATATTCCAGTTCTCCGAGCGGCCCGCCGTCCACTGTATAGGCATATTTGGCGCCAAAGGCAGCCACATCGAATTTGTGGGGGCCTCGTCCAATCTCTTCATCCGGGGTAAATGCAACACGAATCTTGCCATGTTTCAATTCCGGGTGCTCAATCAGATAAGCCATGGCGGTCATGATCTCGGCAATGCCTGCTTTGTTGTCTGCACCCAGTAGCGTCGTACCATCAGTGGTCATTAAGGTATGGCCCTTGTACTCCCGGAGCTCAGGAAAGTCTTTAGTGGACAAAATGACATCCAGTTCCCGGTTCAGTACGATATCTTCACCGTCATAGTTTTCGATCACCTGAGGCTTCACGTTTTTACCTGTAAAATCGGTGGCGGTGTCGAGATGGGCCAGAAAACCGATGACAGGTACCTCTTGATCTGTATTGGCTGGAAGTGTAGCCATCACATAACCGTTCTCATCCATCGTCACTTCCTGCAGTCCGATGGAGTTGCATTCCTCTACAAGCAGGCGGCCCAAGGCAAGTTGTCCAGGTGTGGACGGGCAGGTGTCACTATTTTCATCGGATTGGGTATCCATCTGCACGTAAGTGCTAAGTCTTTGAATTAATATGTCTTTCAAGAGTAATCGCTCCTCTATGGGTAATATATCTATTGTAACTACTGTAACCATATCATATCACGTTTGGGTCTGATATTTAGAATGGTGTTACGCCTGCGGAATCAGGTGTGCAAGTTTCCAGTGCATAATTGCCTGGTTAAGAGAGGCTCGGTGTGCAATCCATAATTGTATTGTCATGATGTGGCGAGACAAAGATATGAACGGGAGGGCACAAAAAAGTGCGTACTTGAATTTTCTCATCTCAGGTTCATAATAGCTATGAAGAAAGGATGTGTTGATCTGATGCCATTTATTACAGTGAAGGTGCTGGAAGGCAAAACCAAAGAGCAGAAGCGCCAGCTGATTGAACGAATGACCGAGGTTGCTTGTGAGACGCTGGGTGTGGAAGCGAGCAAGGTTTTTATTTTCATAGAGGATCTGGAGAAGGACAACTACGGCAAGAACGGCAAAATGTTCTCTGATCTGGATACAAACTGAGCCAAGGCAAGGTAAAGTGAAATAAAGAATGCATTAGTGAACGAACAGGATGTGCGCGCGTAAACGTTGTTTATACGGTGTGAATGGGAGAATGCGTGCGAGTGTGAATGATGCGAAGGTTGTGAAAGATACGGATGTTGTGAAAAGTGCGAATGATGCAGCGTGGCGAGCGCTAACGATCTGGAGAAGCCTTATTCAGGCGTTTTGTAGCCTTTCAAATTTCTAACGATTCACAGAGACGTTATATAGCTTATTTTGCTGTAATGAAGGCCGTTTTTTAGGTTTTTTGATGAAATAAGCTTTCTGGGAATCGTTAGAATTCGGACAGCCCTAAATGGGGGCAAGTAAGGCTTGTGGGAATCGTTAGAGCTGGAACCGGGTTGTTTAGTGACAAGATCACAAAGCTGAAAATACAGAACATGAACAGGAGTTGTAACTACGATGACAGAGAAGTTATTTTCACCATATCAATTCAAAAATCTGCAGCTGCATAACCGTGTCGTTATGGCGCCGATGTGCCAATATTCTGTTACGGCAAAGGATGGCATCCCGAATGACTGGCATCAGGTTCACTATGTGAGCCGTGCAGTTGGCGGAACAGGACTGATTATCATCGAGATGACGGATGTTGAACCGGATGGACGGATTACGGATCAGGATCTGGGCATATGGTCAGACGATCATATTCCGGCATTCGCCAAGCTGGTAGATGGAATGCACGCACATGGCTCCAAAGTGGCGATCCAGATTGCTCATGCAGGCCGCAAAGCCCAGGATGCTGCGCAGCCAGTTGCTCCATCTGTTGTTACGTTCCCGGGAGAAGCATATAAGGAACCGCGTGCGCTGACAACTGAGGAAGCGGAGGCAATGGTGCAGAAATTCGCAGCTGGTGTCCGCCGGGCTGTTCAGGCTGGCGTGGATGCTATCGAGCTTCATGGTGCACATGGTTATCTGATTCACCAATTTCATTCTCCGCTGATGAATCACCGTGAGGATGTGTACGGACAGGAGCTGTCGCGATTTGGCGTGGATGTCATTCGTGCTGTGAAAAAAGAAATGCCGGCTGACATGCCGCTGATCATGCGCATCTCTGCTGTAGAATATGCTGATGGCGGATATGACATCGATCATACGCTCCAACTCGCCCGTGCCTATCAAGAAGCAGGCGTGGACATGTTCCACATCAGTTCCGGCGGAGAAGGGCCATCCGGTCAGCGTAAACCTGGAAACTACCCGGGGTATCAGGTTCCGTTTGCCCGCCGTTTCCGTGAAGAGCTGCATGTGCCAGTCATTGCTGTCGGCATGCTGGAGGATGCGGCGTTGGCTCAGGCCGTTATCGGTAATGAAGATGCTGACCTGGTTGCTATCGGCCGTGGTATGCTGCGCGACCCGTACTGGGCGAACCATGCTGCGCTTGAACTGGGTGTCAGCAAGGAGCATGCGGCCATTGCCGAGCAGTATTCCCGCGGTTATTAAGTCTGAAAGTGAAAGATGAGGGAATGAGCTTAAATCGAAAGATGAAGGAATGAGCTTAAACCGAAAGGGCTTGAGTTTGGAAAGAAGTTGAATGTGGACTGATGCTGGAAGGACTGAGGCTGGAGAATGCGTCATTTTTCAATCCAGGTAAGGATCGTGTTTGAAGGTGGGGGCTGTTGAATGGTAGGGGCATGTTGGAAGGTGGCGCTTGTGTTCCAATGCGGAGGTTATCTTCGAGATGGAGATCGTGCTCTATTATGATCTCTATGTGAAGAGCATTGATGCATGAACGGATGTAGCCTGTATGGATGAGATGTATAGATGTATAGATTTCTGGATGGATGCATGTGCGGATGGATGTATGCAGGTATGCATGTATAGATAGATAATTGTATTTTTGGATGATGCCACTGATGGATGTGGTGTGAATGGTACAAAGATATGTATTATGTAAATGATATGAATGTTATGAATGATAAATACGGTTTGAATGGTGCGAATGATGGATACAGTGTGAATGATACGTATGATATGTATTATTGTGATTGATATGAGTGAGGGGGAACAGGTGGAGTTGATGTGGTGAGCGCTAACGATCTGGAGAAGCCTTATTTAGGCGTTTTGTAGCCTTTCACATTTCTAACGATTCACAGAGACGTTATTTAGCTTATTTTGCTGCAATGAGGGTCGTTTTTCAGTTTTTTTGACGAAATAAGCTTTCTGGGAATCGTTAGAATTCGGAAAGTCCGAATTGGTGGCAAATAAGGTTCGTGGGGAGCGTTAGAGCAGCAACTAGGCTAATGACTTCCTGCTAGCCAGCTACCTCACTCATTCGTCCCCCCCATCCAATCACCCGCCTACGCAACCAATCACTCATCCAATCAACCAACAAACCAAAACCCATCCAATCAAGCGACCAACCAACCATCAACTAACTAAGGTCTGCCTAACTCTTTTCAAGCTTCTAAAACTTTTTTGTCCCTGAGCCTTTAATTTGGCTGCAGAAGTGTTTTTCGGAAGCATTAGGTAGACTGAACGTTAGTGGTCGGGAGCTGCGATAAGTAGGGTATATGTATGGATTTTAAACGAATAGTTTAAGGGATTAAGGCAAACATAGCTATCTCTTGATTCAGGGTATTATCTATACTCTGTATCAATATTTCAAGCTGCATCTGCACCCTAACCAAACTATCCAATTTAAACCTCAACCAAGCTATCTGACTCTACATCGTATCCCAGCTGTATATCCCTTCATCTAAGTTTGTCGTGATGCCTCATATACCAGCTTCTGATCGGCTTGTGTGGGCAGCTTGCCGGGATTAAAATCAGCGTAGACCTGAATATCTACGAAACCTATTTTTTCGAGAACGAGACGAAGCTCCTCCAATCCATACCACCTTAATGTAAGCTGCTGCAGCTCGGTGTTGGCAAGATTGCCCTGATGCCACTGCTCGTAACGAATCAGTTTAGTCTGGTATTGATGGAGCAGATTAACTTCGGTTGTTTTCACTTCAACGGTTATCGTGTCACCATCGGTCAAAGGTACAGTTGACGTTTCAATAGAAGTGGACTGAGTTACGTCTGGCACAAACAGATCAAAGACTAGCTTGCCTCCCGGTTCTAGATGATCGTACAAGTTCTGAAGAACTTGTATGGAGGCTTCTCGGTCCTGAATAAGCATCAGTGAGCCGCTGGGAATAATGATCATTTCATAGCGATAAGGAAGTTGTAACGTCACCAGATCGGCTGCGAATAACTCAGGCACAGGCAGTCCGCGTTCAGCGCATCGATTACGGCAGGATTGGAGCATAGCTTCTGAATAATCAACACCGTCTACCTTCATACCTGCTTCCAGCAGCGAGATGAGCATACGTCCTGAACCTGACATCGCTTCAAGGATGCGCCCATGACAAGGCTGCAGCAGATTAAGGTAAAACTCAATGTCTCCTCCCAGGGAGTGTCCGACAGGTTTGGTTATGTCGTAAACTTTGGTGCATAGAGGGCCGTAATAACTGAATGACAATGTATAATTCCTCCTAAGATAAAGGTGTGTCTTGAAACCTGCTGAAGTGCATCTTTTACCGCCTTTTCGCCCATACTGTGTCACTTTTCCTTTGACGTGCTCCCGCACGCCTGCGGGAAATTTCTTGGCTTGGAACGAAAATTCGACAAAATCTTACACCTTCAGCGTTTTTGAACATGCCCGGATTGGTGGAACTGCAAATGGAAACGGAATTTACAATTTATTCCTTCAGAAATGGTAGTTGAAAAAGGATCTTTCGGAGCAGACTACCACAGGGATAAAATCCCTTATATGTAAGATAGATTCAGTATAGATTGGGTTTGAGAATAGTGTCAAGGAGGTTAACAAATGGAATCATCAACGGCATTGCCGGATATTAAGGAAGAGCTGTCACTGACAGCATCTGTGGAAAAGGTATGGCCTAAAGTTTCGACTGCCGAAGGGTTGGGGTCATGGTTCATGCCCAGCAATCTGGAGCCGGTCGAAGGTTATGAATTCACGCTGGAAGCGGGGCCGTTCGGGCAATCTCCTTGCGTGGTTGTTGAAGTGCAGCCGCTGCGGAAGCTGGCCTTTCGCTGGGGGAAGGATTGGACGTTAACGTTCGAGCTTGCCGAAAAAGATGGAGGCACCCATTTTACATTGATCCACAGCGGCTGGGATGCCGACAAACTGACTGAATTCGGACAGGCCCATGCCATCATTCGCGAACGGATGGCACAGGGCTGGGCGGGTCTTGTGCAGAAGCTTGCGCAAGTCGTCAGTTAATACGGAGTAGTTAAAAATAGCGTTTGAGGGGAAAATGGTAAGGCGAATGAAGAAGATTCGTAAACTATGAGTAATGAAGATTGGTAAAGTATGAGTGATGAAGGTTCGCGAAGTGTGGGTGAAGAAGATAGAGTTAGAAAGCGTGTATAAGACTCAGTAGGAAAGAGTGTAGAGATGGAGCAATAAACATTGGCGAAGTGCAGAGCGGTATAGATCAGATCTGTGCAATGCAGAAGTAGAGTGGCTTACCAGTTTGGCTCCTCCAATATAAAGCCAATAGGCATTCTGATTCTACGCTCAGGCTGTCTCATCCTGGCCTCAGGCTTCTCTCCGGTTACATCTGACGGGGAGGAGCCTGGAGCTTTTTTTTGGTTATATTGGCTGGTGGCATGTAATGCAGGGAGCAGATATTCGCTTTATTTTGCTAAAAATGGGCTGAAATGATTGGATGAACTATTTGCGTGGACACCAGAAACGTGTAACATGGATTATAGGAATAAATCGACAAAAAATGACTCTTTGTTTGAAGTCAGTCCTTTTCTCTTTCTTAGGATAAGTATGGAAGGAATACATAGATGAAAAAAAACTGGATCGTGCTGACATTAAGCTTCATATTCGTCGTTCTGCTTCCACTGGCCTGGATCGCCCAGACATGGATTAGTGAGCGAAATAAGCCGCAGGTGACTGATGGGCATATGGATCTGCGTCAATGGAATTTCAGCAAGCAAGGGGCTGCTTCGCTTAACGGGACCTGGGATTTCTACCCGAACCAGCTGCTTGGGCCGGAGGATTTTGAAGCGAGTACAGAGGGGGACAGGCCACTGCCTGCTGCAAGGCATGTTCATGTGCCTGCCAAATGGAATACGGCAATGGGACAAGCCCAAGGATATGCAACGTATCATCTGCAGGTACGGCTTCCACCACATCAGCTGAACAATCGCTATGGAATTCGTACACAGAACATACGGATGTCTCATCGCATTTTTATCAATGGTAATCTGATTGGCGGCATGGGTGCGCCCGGTGAAACCCCAAGCGTGGATATTCAGAAGAACTTGCCTTATACAGGCTTTACATCGATTGAGGGGAATACAGCTGACATTATCATACAGGTATCCAACTACAGCTATGCCTCGGGAGGCATTGTTGCATCCGTTCTGTTCGGGGATGAACGTTGTATTCTTGCCAGCCAGCAGAAGGGCTGGGTGAAGGATATGCTGACACTGCTCGGCTTTATATTGCCAGCCATGTTTTTCTTATTGCTGTTCAGGCTGCGGCGTAACGAGCAGGAACTGAAATTTCTGGGACTGTTCTGCCTCTCGGGAGCCGTGTATATCCTCACGCATGGAGAGAAGCTGCTTGCTATGCTTATTCCGCTGCTTACGCATGATGTGATGCTTCGAATTCAACTTCTTAGCGGGGCATTCTCGTACTACTTTTTGCTTCGGTATCTGGCCGCCTTGGTGCCGGGTGCTGTTCATGGGTGGTTTGTGCGTCTGGGCATGTTTCTGCTGATAGCTCAAACCCTTGTAGGTATCGTACTTCCACCTGCACTGTTCTCCACATTTGAACTGCCCATGCTGCTCATCTCATTCACTGTGATGATCTATGCGATTCGAACGATGATTCTCTGGGCGCGTAAACAGACAAACGACAGCCATTATGCACTGGTAGGTATGATGAGCATTATTATGGTGGTTGTGCTGCATACGATTGGAGCGTTTGTATCGTTGGATACCGCTTTTCTTGCATTGCTTGAGCTTTTGTTATTTGTATTGATTCAACTGGTAGTCACTGTGATTCGATTTGCGCAGTCTTTCCGTGAGGTGGAGGCTTTGTCAGAACGATTGCTTGTGATTGATAGCCTCAAGGATGAATTTATGGCCAACACGTCTCATGAGCTGAGGACACCGCTGCACGGCATCATTAATATTGCCGAGTCTATGCTGGAAGGCTCGACCGGAGCTGTGACACCTAGGCAGGCCAGAAATCTGTCGATGATTACTGCAACGGGCAAACGTTTATCACTGCTGGTGAACGATATTCTTGATTTTTCGAAATTGAAAAACAGTGAGATTGAACTAAAACGTGTGCCTGTCGATCTGGAATCCGTTGCGCGATCGGTAGTTGAGGTTTCCGGGTTTACGTTTGGAGACAAACCCATTGTGCTGCATCAGCACTGGCCCGATGCTTTGCCGCTGGTAGAGGCAGATGAGGATCGGCTTCGGCAGATCCTCTATAATCTGCTGGGCAATGCCTACAAGTTTACCGAGCAAGGCGAGATCAGGCTGTATGCTGCCGTTGAAGGCGACAAGGTGAAGATATCTGTTGCGGATACTGGCGTCGGTATTGCACCGGACAGATTGGAGGATATTTTTCAGTCGTATGAGCAGACCAATGGCACGATGGAACGGACCTATGAAGGAACAGGGCTCGGTCTCAGTATAACGAAAAAGCTGGTTGAGCTAAGTGAAGGGGAAATCTGGGTTGATTCGGAGCCAGGCGTTGGGTCAACCTTTCATTTTACTTTACCTATTGTGAAACTGCCGTTATTGCAGGAAGAGAAGAGCCCGGTGCCAGCACGTTACTTGCCAGCCCGGATGAAGAATGAAGCAAGCCCGACTTCAATAGATGTGATGGACAAGCTGGATGCGAACCTCTCCCAGGAACAGACGCAGGAGGGAGAACATACGATTCTCATTGTGGATGATGACCCTGTGAATCGGCATGTGCTGCTTAGTCTGCTGTCCACGGAACGTTACCGGGTACTTGCAGCAGACAGCGGCTTCAAGGCTCTGCAGTTATATGAACAGCATCCTTCCATAGACCTGGTTATCACGGACTGGATGATGCCCAAAATGTCCGGGCCGGAGCTCTGCCGGAAGCTGCGCGAGCACCGGTCTTTGTCCGAGCTGCCGATCCTGATGCTCACTGCTCGCGGATTGCCTGAAGATATCCGCCATGGTTTTCAGGCGGGAGCCAACGACTTTTTGAGCAAGCCGGTCGATGCGGGTGAACTGCGGGCGCGGGTTCGTACATTGATCGCGATGCGCAGCTCTGTGCAGGATGCCATACGAACGGAGATGGCTTTTCTTCAGGCACAGATCAAACCGCATTTTCTCTACAATGCGCTGAATGTCATTATTGCTACCTGTGCCGTTAACCCGGACAAGGCAACCGATCTTCTCATTGAATTGAGCCATTATCTGCGGGGAAGCTTTGACTTTCAGAACAGGGAGCAGCTGGTTCCGCTATACAAAGAGCTGGAACTGGTTCAGTCTTATGTACATCTGGAGCAGGCAAGATTTGAGGACAGGCTTGTCGTCAAATATGATGTGCAGCCCGACATCCGCTTGTTTCTTCCCCCGCTCACCATTCAACCGCTTGTGGAGAATGCAATCCGCCACGGGGTTATGGAAAGGGCGGCCGGAGGAACGGTAAGGCTGCACATTTTCCAAGAGTCCGATGATGTCATTATTCGGGTACAGGATGACGGTGTGGGCATTCCTCCGGAGCGTATGGCTCAGGTCAAGTCAGGTCGAACGGAAGGCCCGGGAGGGGTTGGGCTGCATAATATTAATCGCCGTCTCATGTCGCTCTATGGAACCGCGCTGGAGATTCAGAGCCATGTCGGAAGCGGAACACAAATCCAGTTCCGCGTGCCGTTGAAGCAGGTTCATCATTTTACATGACAACGAAAATTAGAATTTTGGGTAATTATGGTTAACATACGAATAAGCGGATACCGATATAGTCGGTATCCATATGAATTGAATCTCTCATGGCAGGAGGTTAGAGGAACGGTGAGAGCCATTGTTGTAGATGACGAGAAGCCGGCGCAGCTCCACCTGCAGCGTCTGCTTCAGTCGGACGGAAGGATCGATCCTGTGCAATGCTTTTCAACAGCCCGCGAGGCTTTGGATTTTCTGGCCCATCATCGTGTGGATGTGGTGTTTCTGGATATTGGCATGCCGGAGATGAATGGACTGGAAGCAGCTGAATACATCCAGCAGCTGGATCAGAGCATTCGGGTCATATTTGTAACCGCTTATGCAGATCATGCTGTGGAGGCATTTGAGCTGCAGGCTCTGGATTATATATTAAAGCCGGTCAGTCCAACCAGATTAACCAAGACAATTGACCGCATGGCAGGTGTCATGTCCTTTTACAATCAAGCTGCCGCCACGGCAGAAGTGCAGGAATCGGAGCCTGATGAGGAGGAGCTGGATTTGAAGGCGCCGGGGCTGTTAACCTTTAAACATCTGGATATTTTCAGAAGTCTGGAGCAGAGTGCGGAGAAACACAAGTGGCGTACAACCAAATCACAGGAACTGTTTGCTTTTCTGTTTCATCATCGCGGGGAGTGGGTAAGCAAGGAGATTCTGCTTGATAAGCTCTGGGCAGATTTATCTCAGGATAAAGGGCTCACGCTGCTGCACACGTCTGTATATCAGATTCGCAAATTATTGAAGGAATGGGGCATGACAGGCAAGCTGGAGTACAACATGAACCGTTATCGTCTAATAACAGGCAATCTGGTGAGCGATGTTGAACAGTTTGAGCAGGCGATGTCTTATGCTGCCATCACTTCGGCCAATGTGCAGGAACTGAGACAGATTGTCTTGCTCTATCGTGGTGATTATCTGGAAGAGCATGATTATGATTGGTCCAGGGCCAAGAGCAGGGAGCTCCGGCGAAAATATACGGGACTTGTCATGGATATTGCCCGATGGGATATGATGCAGGGACGTGGCGGGCAGGCGATTGAGCTGCTGATAGAATTGCAGGAACGTGAGCCATATTCGGAAGAAATCTGCAGACTGATGATGGAAGTGTATGCCTCTATGGATGACCAGCAAGGCATACTGCGTCTCTATCATTCATTTACGCTGGTCCTGAAGGAAGACCTGGGTCATCAGCCAGAGCCTGAAACAAGCAAGTTATATCAAAGTCTGACAAAGCGATAGTGTTCAGGCAGGAGGGGCGTGGCGCGTGAAAATATTTATACACCGTAAAGACCTGCGTACAGATGATCTGAGCGCATTTGATTATTTGCGAGAGCAGGAGGAAGAGAGCCTGCATATGTTGATCTATGATCCATTCCTGCTTCGGCAGGGCCGGGAGAAGGACCACAGCGGTGTGAATTTCCTGCGTCATGCAGCAGCATTGGGTAGAACGTATCAGGAGGCAGGGCGGCAGCTACATGCGGCTTATGGCAAGCCAGCCGAGGTGCTTGAATGGGTGCTGCGCCATATGAAAGGCAAGATCAGCGAGGTCGTGGTTCATCGGGATATGACGCCGTATGCGATAGATCGAGACAGAGAGCTGCGTAAAGTATGTGAATCCTGTGAAATTCCTTTTACTCAGCTGACGGATCATCTGTTAATCGATTTGAAAGCTTTCGCTGAATTTACGGGCAAGTCAGAGCCTTATAAAGTATTTGCTGCGTTTCACAGGCGCTGGCTGGAGTTTATGCATGAATATCCGAATCCGCCATCGTCCGTAACCATTCAAGATGTGAACGTCAGTGACTACCCGCTGGAATGGCCGGATGGAATGAAGGTACCCTCTAATTTGCACCAGGCAGCTTCTGGGGAGCAGGAGGTTCAAGGGGAAGACCCACATATGCTGCTGGATCGTTTTTTGTCCGAACGAGTGGCAGATTACGGGGAACATCGGGATGAATTCGAGGCATATGAGCCGAGTCATCTCAGCTCCTATATTGCAGTGGGGGCAGTATCCATCCGCAAGATGTTTGATGCCGCGCAGCGTGCTGGCGAAGCCGAAGAGTGGATCAGGCAGCTGTGCTTCCGCGATTTTTATTTGTACAGGGCGGTGTATGAGGAGCATTATTTTACGTATGAAAAAAAATACGACCTATCCGCTCTTCACGATACTCATTTTGAGCGCTGGTGCAAAGCGGAGACGGGCATCCCGATTATTGATGCGGCTATGACAGAGCTGAATGAAACCGGGCATATGCCTAATCGGCTTCGTATTCTAACGGCGATGTTTCTGACCAAAAATCTTCAATGCCCCTTCACGCTGGGTGAAGCATATTTCAGACGCAAGCTGAAGGATTATGATAACATTCAGAATCGGGGGAACTGGCTGTGGTGCGCCTCGCTGGGCGAGAATGCTGCGCCCTATTTCCGTGTCAATAATCCCGTCACACAGTCCGAGAAGTATGATGCTCAAGGAGATTACATTCGCAAGTGGCTGCCTGATTTAAAGCATGAGCACAGCAAAGATATTCATCAGCCGAGGAAAGATGCGATCGTTGACCTGAAAACCTCCAGACAAGCCGCTATCGATGTTTATAAACAAATTCTAGCGAGCCGGTAGATGATCTCCTGCTCAGATTTCCTTCCTATGAATTCAAACGATTTTAAACTGTGTGTTTCTTATCCCCCCCGTTTGTTTTTGGTGGGGGATTTTTTGCGATCAATCTAGTTCAACTCGGCTGATTAAATTGTGCATATAATACAGATTTTGTAACTGTTTTGGTATAGAATTAAATCAGCATCCAAGAGAAATAGAACCGACACATTCAACGATGGATATGAAATGGCAGGCTGGCTATGAATATCAAGAAGCAAAGGAAGGATGACGTGCATGGAAAACGTTCAGCAGGAGGAATTGGTCTATAAAAAAGCGGCGGTTGTGATTGGTTTGAAATGGGAGGGGACTTTTGCTGAAGCGGGAGCAGGGGGAATAAGAGCAATACAAACTGAATTCAAACGTCGGATTCATGAAATAAAAAATGTGCTTCACCCGGATGAGTTACTGGGTTTGTCTTATCATATGACAGAGAATGGTTTTATCCATTATGCGGCTGTTGAAGTTAGTGATGCATCCCTGCAGTCAATTCCAGATGGCATGGTTGCGATCGATGTTCCTTCCCAGGCTTATGTGAGGTACAACCATCTCAAAGGACAGTCGGTAGAATCTTCTTATCACCGGATATATTCATGGATTAAAGAGCAGGGATATGCTCTTTCCAACGGGGCGCTTACGCATTATGAAATGTATCCGATGGAACAGGACCCCTACGATCTCGAGCCGGAATTTATAATTTTGGTGCCGGTGAACGAAAAAAAATCGAACTGATTGCAGAAGATCACGGAATCAACCCCAGACCGCGTTACTGCGGTCTTTTTGGCATATACAAGCATGCAAATAATGTGAAATTCACTTGAAAATTTAAAAAATATTAAGAAATTGGACTACACATGTTAAGCAATATGGCTTTTAATAGATAGAGAGCTTAATGGACTACGTCATATTTAACATATTGACGAATACATGAAGGAGATCCTCTTAACATGAATCAAACACTGAAAAGAGAACGAATCCCGGAGTTGAATATTGTAAGGGCCATAGCCATTATCGGAGTACTGTCCGTGCATTCTACATCTTATGCGACGGTCGATATGACCAGTTCAAATTACTATTGGTTGTACAACTTTATTAATATTTTTATGAAATATGGTACGCCGACCTTTATTTTTCTGAGCAGCTTTGTGTTGTTTTATAATTATTACACCCGCCCGTTGGACAAAAAGCTTGTCAGCAATTTTTACAAAAAGCGCTTTGTTTATATTTTGCTGCCGTATTTTCTCTTCTCTATTATTTACTTTGTCGTTCTGCATAACATGTATTATCAGGGTCGACCCTTTAATGAATCGCTGATCAGTTTTATTGAGAAACTGTTTACAGGCAAAGCCTACACACATCTGTATTTTGTGTTTATTAACATGCAGTTTTATCTTATTTTTCCGTTGGTGCTCTGGTTTCTAAAGAAATATCCCTCTGTTGTAAAATGGTCCGTGCCGATCGGGCTGCTCATTCAATGGGCCTTCATCGTAAGTAATAAGTACGGGTTTCAAGTTCCCAACAAGGGCAGCTGGGCCTTCTCTTATTTTTCCTACTTTATGTTAGGAGCATTCATGGGGGTGTATTTCCCGCAGATCAAGCAGTGGTTTGTCGTAAGCAGGGCTAATGCAACCAAAGGTCGAGTTGCTTCATGGATTTTACTATGGGCTGTATGGATTACGGCCGGGCTGGCGCACGTCTATATCTATTATCTGCTCCGGCTGAAGATTGCCACATATAATACGTTATGGTACGAGCTATTATGGAATGTTCATACGTTTGCCTGTGCTCTGGTCATTATCCAGATTGCATACTGGCTCTATCATCATGGTCCTTCATTCATTGTTAAACCGTTGAACCGGCTGGGTACGCTGTCCTTCGGCATCTATCTGATTCATCCGTTTTTCCTGTTATTTTATCGTGAGCATCCACCGCAAACCGGGGTCTCCTGGTTGATTCATCTATGGTATGCCAGCGGATTCGGTATTGCCCTGATCGCTTCGTGGATTGTGGTGGGCCTTGCCGCAAGGTTTTTGCCTTATGCCTGGGTTATCTTTGGCAATCTGCCCAAACCGAAACCACGTCTTGTGCCCCAGCAGAATTCTGGACAAGTGGATATGCATTAGAGGTTACAATGATGCGTGAAGAACAGCCGTTTTTGGTCAGCCTGCGGGCGGCCAGGGATGGCTTTTCTTATATTTGCTGCTGCCTGAGATTGCTGGATATTCATGTCATTCTCGTGGGAACGAATGTTTCTTTTGCTGAATACCGGGGTAATCATAATGCGGAACATAATATACGGCAAACTTAAAAGATAGGATCAAGGTGATCAACATGACTAGATGTGAACAATGCGGGAAACCGATGCAGGATATATTGGAATATGTAGAGCACATTCTTCACGAATGCAGTGAGCAGACCCCCGAGTACAGCTTAGAGGAATACAAAGCTTATGGCTATGAGGGTGTTCGCGAGCAGATGTGATACAATAGAAAGAAACCGGATACATTCGGAACCGAGGTGACAACATGGAGACGGGACCAGCCCCTTCCCGCGAAGGTACGACAGCACAAGAAACGCAGCGAACCAAGACATGTATGTATTGCGGAGAGTCGCGGCCTGCTTCTGATTTTCGGCGCAGGACCGGGAAAAAGGCGGGTCCCGGGGCCAGACGCGGGGCCTGCCGCCGCTGTCGACAGCACGGTGTACGGGAACGCCATGCAGAAGATAGTCAAGCGGGACAGGCCATCGATGCTGCCAAGCTTGAGCGTCGTGAGACAGAAGCGACTAAGACTCTGCGTACTGCTGAAGGGAGCGAGCGGGGCGAGGGTCCAGGAGGCGAGTTGAACTCCCCTCCACTAGCAAGTTCGACAACTTCAGAGGTGCAGGCCTCACTCGCTGAGCAGACCTCACAGCAGTTAAAGGATGCGGCGGCGATGTCTTCCGGAGGCAGTCAGCGCAAGAAAAGACGAAGACGGCGGAAACGGAAGCCTGTAGAGGCTGTAAATGCTCATGCTTCTGCCGATGCTCCTGCGCCGGAGCTGGATCGTGTCCGCGGCGGTCGCAGCAGTGCTCGTGGTGGCGCCGGCAAGGGAACTGCACGCTCTGTAGCTGCGGCGAAGGCACAGCCACCAGCTGCACCGGGGCGCGAGACCACCCATCATTCCAGCCGAAATCATGCCGCTGGAATGGATGGCAGGCCGCGGCGTCATCATGTGCCGCCAGCAGCAATCGACCCGGAAGATCCGGCTTCGCTTCGGACTAACCGGCAGGGTATGGTGCGCATGCGCGGCAAAACCGACAAGGGCCGCCGCTGGCATCAGGAAGTGGATATGGAGCTGGCGGTCACCCTGGTGAAGGAAAAAGCCGCTGTTGTTGTCAATCGGTATACCATTCGCCGTCTGTTCAGCAACAAGGATTTCAAGCGTTTTATTCTGGATCGGGACAACTATACCTGTTATTTCTGCGGCTCCTACGGTGATACCATTGACCATCTCCTTCCGCGGGCGAAGGGTGGACATACGACACCGCTTAATTGTGTCTGTGCCTGCAACCTGTGTAATCAGTCCAAGGCGGCGATGGATGCGGATGAGTTCATGCGTTCTGGAATACCTGAATGGAATGCCGCGCATCAGGCAGAGCTGCTGGAGCTTGAGCTGCAGGAGAGTGGGCTAGAGGATACGCATTGAAATTAGGGCGTGTCAACTCTGGAGGAAGCAGATTTCAAGACACGCCCTAGACATGTGCCGCTGAAATGCAGCCATTTCAATGCCGTTTACAAACAAGCAAAGTACACCGAGATCATATGATCATGGTGTGCTTTTTTGGTATTGTCTGATTCTCATCTATTTACATGTAAATGTTTTTGGATCAACGTGCATATCATATTTCTTCAAATTGACAACGGTATGGCAGCCCAATCTACGTTATACTTGTGGGGTAACTATTAAAGGTTCACAAAAAGGATGACTTGAGGTAGTTCAAACAGCTGTAACAGATTGATATAGATTGGATGGATGCGGATGACAACGGTAGCACTTGATATTATGTCATATATCACAGAAGAAAATATTCGGTTCTGGCTGGAGAAGTTCCGTTCTCTTGGTCCATTGCCAGGCATTTTGCTTACGTTTATGAAGTCCTTTGTTCCGCCGCTGCCTACGCTGCTTATCGTGGGGGTCAATGGAGCCGTATACGGCTTATGGGCTGGTTTTTTGTACTCCTGGATTGGCATGGTGCTGGGCTGTACTGTCACATTTCTGATTGTACGGGAGATTGGCAAATCGGCTTTTGTGGAAAAATGGGCCCGCAAACCGCGCGTACAGCGCAGTATGGTATGGATTCGCAGAAACGCATTCAGCTATGTTTTTCTGCTGAGCATATTCCCGGTAGGGCCGTTTGTCATTATTAACACTGCCGCAGGCATTGCGCGAATGCGCTTGTTATCCTTCCTGCTCGCGGTGGGTCTTGGCAAAGCCATCATGATTTTCTCTGTCACTTATATCGGTTCCAACGTGGAGCAGTTCCTTGAACACCCGGTACGCTGGATTGGCGTAATTCTGTTCATTGCCGTTTCCCTTTGGGCAAGCCGCAAGCTCGAGCGTCACTTCACCCGCTTTAACCCCGATCAGGATGAGCTGCAATCCCTGCACCAGAGCTCAGGAAATTCCATCTCTTCATAGCCCAAAGACAGAACAAGGGGTGTACAGCCGGAAAGTGCGCTATCCAGTTAGGAGGCTTATACATGATTCGAAGTGTATTTGATTTTGATAATGAGCTGCATCAGATGAATGAGGAAGAGCTGAGGTCGCTGCTGCGCGAGCTTTATCTACGAACAGATATGGCAATGAGCAACAAAAACGAAGACGCGCAAATCAATTGGTTTGCAGAGAAACAGCAGCAGCTGTTCAGCCGTTTGTCCGAGGATCGAAGGCTTAGGGAAAGGGAGCGTCCACTCCCTGATCTGCGGCATGCAGATGAGCTTCACATTGCTATTGGTGAAGCTCCTTTGGGCAGTATTAAGGTCGCCATGGGAAATTTCCCAGGTCGGTCAGGCAGATGTTTTTTTTCGCTGAATGATTATTATGCCATGGGTCCACTGGGTGATCTGGAGGATGAAATTGTGCTGCAGCGAAGACATTTATGGCTCCTGGATCGGCTTTATCTGACGGAGCACGGAAGTTATCTACTGCAAGGTTTGAAGCAACTGAAGTGTTTAAAACCATTTATGACTTCAATTAGTAACAATACCAAGGTTATCATCTGGTACGCCAATAATGGGCATGAACGAACCGGCATGTTATATGCCCTTTATTTGCTGAGACACTGTAAAAGTCCGATTACACTGATGGATACCACGGTATTGTATCGAGCAATGTTCAATGCTTCTGAACAGCAAGTTCTCCCCTTGGGCGAGATGATGACGGATCAATTGAGCATGATGTGGGAGCAAGGCATGGTTGCAAAATGGCTATCTTTTGAGCAGCGCAGCCTTATGGAGCAGGAATGGCTTGAACTGGCTTCGCAGTCTGGTACGCTGAGGTTGATGAAAAATGATGCAGTCCACAGCGTTCCAGAGAACAGCCTTGATGAATTTATTTTGCAGCAGGTCAAGAGGCTTGCGGCTGAACGTGCTGTGGGTGAATTTATTAATGGAGCCCGCGTAGTCGGAGAGGTGATGGGGAATTTGACTCAGGCTGTCGGTGACTCCTTTATTGAATACCGGGTTCGTCAGCTTGTGCTAATGGGTAAGCTTGATCTGGAGGGCAGCCCTCGCGCCATGCGTTTTTACCGCGTTCGACTAACGGGAGAGGGCTAACTCCAAATCTCCAGATCAACTGTTTCTGTATTTTAGTAAGCATCAAGGCTTTGACCACAGCTTGGTTAAGGGTCCATCCATACCATAAACCGGGTCTGTATCGGGTATAGGAACCTCCTCAATTTCCTGCAGCACTTTTGGACGTTCTCCCCGCACCCCGGTTCGAGTGTTGTAGCTCATGCCACCCGGATAAGCACCCGCGATTCGAAAATCGGAGCTGGCCTCCAGTCGTTTATGGCCTGTTCCCGCAGGAAGTACAACGACATCCCCGCTCTCCAGATACACCTTCTGTCCCTTTTCCCCGCCAAGAGTTAATTTGACAAACCCGCTAATTACGGCAAGCGCTTCATGAGCATTGCTGTGATAATGATGATAATTGAACACACCGTTAACCCAGCTGTTTCCCCACCCATTTTGGTTCAGACGTGCTTCGGCCAGGTGCGAGTCAGCCAGCCAGATCCCTTTGTACAATAGCACGGGATAATGTGGATGGTTTGGAATGATACCGTCGTCTTGAAAATAAAAGCTCTGAATACCGCTGTACTCTTCATTTACATTGTGCATTTCACTCATCATCAATAACCTCCTTCTGTATAAACAAGCAGTTCAATACATATAATAAAACAAAATTGCTGTAAAATGATACAAATTGTATCATTTTAAGGTTATACTCAATACATAGACCTTCTTCCTTGTACTCGCAGCATTTTTTCGATAGGGGGAACATGAGTGAATATTGTAATTACGGGAGCTTCTGGGTTTGTTGGATTTAATCTGTCACACTATTTGATGCAGAAGGGACATCAAGTCACTTTACTGGATCAGGATGACTATTGTCAGAGACTTGTTCACGGTTCTCCGCTGCTTGACATGCCTTATATCAAGTGTAATCTCGCAGAGGATCGCCTTCATCTGCCGCCCGGAACAGATCACATTATTCATCTTGCCGCCATGCCTCACGTCGATTATTCGTATCATCAGCCCTCAGAGGTATTTCGTAACAACACCCTCAGCACGCAGGCTATCCTTCAATATGCTTTGACCCATGGCATCCCTCTTTTACTGGCATCATCCGTTGAGGTGTACGGCGGTGAATGGGGCAGAGTTTACCGTGAATCAGACCCATATAGCCCCGTTTCCCCTTACTCTGCTTCCAAAGTAGCCTGCGAAACACTGGCCATGTCTTATGCTCAATGTTATCAGCTTCCGGTCAACATATTCCGCCTCACCAATCTGTATGGGCCATGGCAGCTGCCTGATCGCATTATTCCGCGGAATTTTGGACGTATGCTGGATGGACTGCCACTGGATATTCAGGGATCGGCCGTACGCGATTTCCTGTATATCGATGATGCACTGCGCGCAATTGAACAGATTATGCTCAGTGGTCAGAATGGACAAACGTACAATATTTCTACCGGGATCGGGACGACGATGCAGGAGATCGGTATGCTGATGGAGCCGCTGGCTCGTTCCGCTGAAGCGATGGAAATTCGGCAGCAGGAGCCAACGCAATCCAGAGGATCTAGTTTGGTAGTTCACTCCGGCAAGCTGCGTGCAGCATTTGGATGGTATCCAGAGATTACCCTGGAACAGGGTCTGGAGAAAACATTCCAGTGGTATCAGGAACATGCCGATTGGGTAAGGCAATTCAGCCGGGAGTATCACACAACACGTGAAAACAGAAGTTTTATCATTGATATGGCGCGTTATGCAGTGCCAGCGGTATAGTACAAAAAAAGCCAGGGAAGGGTGGTTCAATCAACACCTTCCTTGGCTTTTTTGCGCCTCCGTCACCGGGCCCGGCAGTTCAGAACAGTTCCAAACGTATAGAACCGGGACGGTCAGGCCAGTTTAACACGCGGCACCTGTTCATTTACGCTATAGGCGTGAGATTGGACCGAGTGTGCAAAAATCTTGTACCTTATTCGTGATGTTTTTTCACATCGGCAACTTTATCCTGAACGGCCCCTTTGGCCTTATCCATTTTACCCTCAGCCTGAAGGGACTTGTTGTTCGTTGCGTTACCGATCTGATCCTTCACTTCGCCTTTGGCTTTGTTAACGCCTGCTTTGATTTTATCGCTAGTTGAATTACTCATATCGAACATCTCCTTCGTTGTCTGGTGTAGTGTTTATTAACCGGGCTGAAGATCCTTTAAACGCTATAGCTTTAAAAGGCACTCCTAAGACATTGCAAAAGACATTACAAAAAAATATCGTTGGATCTGTCAGAAATCATCCCTTTTCAGAGTCATCTAAGTATAAGCATCGCAAAGTGGTGCACTATCCATCCTAGAGGAGATGTTATGATGAAGAACAACTATATCGGTAATGCGGCTTACTGTTATGCCAATTCAGCTGCGATGCTGCTGGCCTCCATCGGGGAGAAAGTCGAACCAGGCTTGCTTGAAGTGGTTGGTGGATTTTCGTTGGGGGCATTTCTTGCGCCCAATAATATTTTATTTTTTGATAATTGCAGCCTGAGTCCAGATTTTGCTGTGACCAAAGCGCTGAATATTTTGGGGTTTACTGTGAAGGAGGTGGCTTATGACCGGGGCTCACGTATGCCGTTAGATGAACTCAAAGCATCTTTGAGTAAAGGGCCAGTCATGGTGGGACCGCTGAACATGGGCAAGCTCAATTACAATCCGAATTACAAAGCGCTTGAAGGTTCTGATCATTATGTCTTGTTACTGGACCTTGAAGGGGAAGAATTATTGTTGCATGACCCGGCAGGTTTCCCTAATGTGTATTTAGGATTAGAGCAGCTTGAAGAAGCCTGGAGAACCGAGTTCCCCTGGAGTGAAAAGGTATATCGCAGCTGGCATCAGCCTGAACGAGTGGAGCATCCTGACAGAACAGAGATCGATCACCGGGCTTGTGTCTGGTTCCGTTCCAGCTTGATCGAACAGAATAAGGATAAGGTGAATGGCGGGAGGACGGGGGCTGCTGCGATCATGCGGAAGTCTGAACAGATCAGGTTGGGCGAATTGAGTGATAACGAATGGGCGCATTATGTCTATTTTACACTGCCGGTTGGTGCACGCCGGGCGGAGGATTATCGTTTGTTTTTTGAAAAGATAAATCCTGCTCTGTCTGCTTTGAAGCATACCCAATCCCTTCAGATGGGGGCATGCCAGAGCCGCCTTGTGTCCCGAAACTGGGATGAGGCTGGACGATGGATGAGTGAGCTCGCAGAGACAGAAGCGAGATTAGAGGCAGAGATCATGAAGATGAAGTTTGATTGAGCAAGAAGTACAGCGCAGTATTTCATGTTTCAGAGCGAGAGAGGGGCATAGTATGCAAAAAGCGAAGAATGACAGACAGCAGGCAGAACCCTCGGCTGAAGGACATAACCATACCCCACACGCTCCGGGCAATTACTCCGGGATGCCGGACGAGCAGATCGTTCAGCATATCAAGCATGGAGACCAGCAGGCATTTGACGAGTTAGTGCTGCGATATCGTTCCAGACTTCACCGATACGTACGAAGCATCACACAGGATGAAAATCTTGCAGAAGACGTAGTACAAGAGGGATTTATTCGTGCTTATCATCATATGGATCAATTGCAGGATTCCAATCGCTTGCTCGCCTGGCTGCAGCGAATTGTGAGGAATCAGGCTTATTCATATATAGAGCGGCGAATTCGTCTGCAGGAGCAATATTTTTCCTCTTTTCCAGATCGAAGAGATTCCAGTTTCACAGATGAATCCGGGATTCGGCAGCATTCACCCGGGCATCTTCTCAATGACCAGCTTAGTTTGACTTTACTGAAAGCACAGGAAATAAGCGATGACCCCTATCACGCAGCCGCTGCAGCGGAAACAAATCAATACATCCGTCAACTGCTGGCAGGATTAAATGAGAAGGAACGCCTGATCTGTGTAAGTCATTGGATCGAACAACTGTCACCCAAAGATATTGCAGATCAAACCGGGTTGACGATTGCTAATATTTATCAAATTCTATCCCGCTGCCGAAAAAAACTGTCACGGCATCACATTCAGCAAGGTGTGGATGAGATGCTCAGAGACAACGTGTCATTGCTGCCACAGTGTGTGGTGCTGAATGAACCGCAGACATTTCATGCACCGCTGACATGGAGTTCTGCAGCCGCAGCCATATATGAGATGTTAAGTTATATAGAGAACTCACTTTCGCTTCCTATGGTTATGGGCTGTACCGGTCTTGCTTTTCGGATCACTATATTTCCAGCGAATCTGCATATTGCAGGGCCAACAGCTTTTAATTTCAAAGAAGTGCTTGGAAGAGGGCTGCGACATATGGGTTATCTTCCATCAGCTGTTGAGGCAACAGCCAGTGAGGTTGGATTGAATGCTAATCTGGTGGAGCCTGCTTTACTTCAGGATGCTGCCAAAAACAAGCGGATGTTACACCCGAGACTGATTCGGGCACTGTCGATGATCCGTTACTCTGTATCCAGGGGAATTCCAGCAGTCGTGTGGGATTTGAACATTCCTGAATTCGGGCTGGTCTATGGATACGATGATCAGAGTCGTACACTGCACGGTGTCGATTTCATTCAATCGGCTGTCATTCCCTATGACCATCTGGGGAGGGGGGTAAACGAGGAAATCTTCGTTCTGTCCGTAGAACCGGGCCGTATACGTGACGAGATCAACCTTAAAGCCGTGCTGCAGGATGCTCTGGCACACTATGAAGGCCGTGATGCAAATACGCTGCCCGGTACGGTAAGTGGTTTGGCTGCGTATGGTGTGTGGCGAGAGGCTCTGAGAACAGGTGACATTGAGCCCAATGGACATGCATATAATATTGCCGTTCTATGGGATGCGCGAGCTTATGCCAGGTCATTCTTTGCTGAGCTACGTCAATTATGGACCGTTTCAGCAGACAAGTACTCCATTGAACCGACCAGGGATGTTGGTGACAACCTTTCAAGCATCTGCCTGAATACAATGCATTTTATTCAGTTATGCCGGATGGCAGAGGAGAAATACTGTTTGATTGCGGAGAAGCTGCACCTTTTAGTGGAATGTTTTCCTTTCCCTGATGGTGGGGCTTTAGGCAAACAGGATGTGATGGATCAAGCGATCGCTGTGCTGCAGGAGGTGGAACAGCTGGAACGCGCTGTCATGGCCATTTTGCATTCAATGTATGTTCTGTTGGAGGACGTATAGCTGCATAAGTAACATAGGGGGAAAAACACATCGCATATGAGCCTGCTTTGTGTTTTTTTGCATTCTGATCAGAAGAGGTTCATACTTGAATGAGTAAGATGTTCTCACCTGAAGTATAAGGCCGGGACTGACGCCGCATAATAACCAAAGTGACCAAATTCGTTGCACGGACGGTATATTTTCGGAAAATTTTTCTGGAAAAACGTTCAATATGCACCTTTCATATGTGCTTTTCGTACATATGGTTTATTGTGATCATGTCTTAACACCATATGTGGTAGATCTGGACGTTAGAGAACGTTGCCTGACCGCTTGAGACATGTCTACACGCCTTGACAAAAAAATCGATTTTGTTACAATGTTCACAATATCTTCACAAGTGTAAAAAATTTCTTTTTCATGTTCATGTGTAAGAGGTGTAATATAAGGGTATAGAGTTCGGTTTCGGCCTGCTTGTCGTTTAGTGCGTCAACATGTGTTGTGCGCAACAGACCCAACATACCATGCATAGGTGAGGGTGGTCTCTGGCTACGCTTATCCTAATGTGTGAAATTTGGTACATTTAGTGTATTGATGTATTTGTGGTTCGGCTCAGCTTGACAGGCATCATGAAAGTCGCGGACTTCTATCCCAAAGTAAAGGAGGACTTTCTCTTATGTCACAATCGCCTACTCAACAAGAGGTGCCAGTAACAGAAGGCGCCAACGTATCCGAGCGCCAGTCCCTGGACGTGCTGGATCAACTGATGAAGCCCGAGGTACAGGAGTCTTTAACTGTATTGGTGGAGAACCTGCCTAAATTGGCTGAAATGGTTACTGCAATGACGAAAGCTTATGACTTTGCACAAGGCATCGCATCAGACAAAGTGCTGATCAGCGATACGATGAGTGCAATGGGTGAATTCGCTAAGCCAGTTGTAGAAAAAGCCAAAGGGGTAGCTTCTGCTGCCATCGAGGCCAATGACCGTGCGCAAACCGAGCAAGCTTCGGTTGGCTTGTTCGCTATGCTCAAAATGCTTAAAGATCCAAACGTACAACAAACGCTTCGTTTTGCTCAATCTTTCCTGAGCATTCTGAACGAGCGTCAACAACAGCAACGTTAAGATTAGAAGAACGGAGGATGGATATGTCGAAGCAAATTTTGATCTTGGGCGGAGGTTACGGCGGTCTTCTCACAGCGCTGACTGCACGTCAATACCTGACACCGGAAGAAGCAACAATTACAGTTGTGAACCGGTACCCGACGCACCAAATTATTACGGAACTGCACCGTCTTGCAGCAGGAAGCATTGCTGAGAAGGCAGTTGCTCTTCCACTGGAAAAATTGCTGCGCGGTAAAGATGTGAACCTGAAAATCGATACGGTGGATACAATCAAGCCTGACGAGAAAAAAGTTCTCATGACCAGTGGCTCCACATACTCTTATGATGCACTCGTCGTTGCTCTGGGCAGCGAAACAGCATTCTTCGGAATTCCGGGTCTGCAAGAGTACAGCTTCACCCTCAAATCGGTGAACGATGCTAATCGCATTCGTGCACACGTTGAGGCACGTCTTGATGCTTACAAACAATCCGGCAACAAAGCAGACGCAACGTTTGTTATTGGCGGCGGCGGTTTGACAGGCATCGAGCTTGTTGGTGAATTCGCGGACCTTCTGCCAGGCGTATGCCAACAGAAAGGTATCGATTTCAACGATATCTCCCTCTACACCGTAGAAGCAGGTCCTTCCATTCTGGCTGGTTTCCCGCCAGAGCTGGTTGATCGTGCGAAATCCAGTCTCGAAAAACGCGGCGTAAACTTCATCGTTGGCGTGGCGATTACCGAGATGAAAGAAAACGAAGTATTGCTGAAAGACGGCAGCTCGATCCCTACGAATACACTCGTATGGACGGGTGGCGTACAAGGTAATGCGGTTGTTGCAAACAGCGGAATTGAAGTGGATCGCGGCCGTGCGAAAGTAACGGAAGTTCTGCAATCCACATCCCACAAAGACGTGTTTGTTGCTGGTGACAGCGCAGTGGTCTTCCCTAGCGAAGGCGCTCGTCCATACCCTCCAACAGCACAGCTGGCTTGGCAAATGGGTGAAACCATTGGTCACAACCTTGGCGTAATGTTCAAAGGTGGAGCAATGGAATCCTTCACACCGGTATTCTCCGGTACACTGGGAAGCCTGGGTCGCAAGGACGCTGTCGGCATGATCGGTGGCAACCAGACTCGCCTGAAAGGTCTGCCTGCAACCATGATGAAGGAAGCAAGTAACATCCGTTACCTGTCCCACATCCATGGCTTGTTCGCACTGGCTTATTAATCTATAACACAACATCAAGGGGCGCCCGTCGGGCGTCCTTTTTTGGTATGCACATAAGAGTATGAACATGGGCTGTCATACAGATATTAAACAGAACTATAGAAACGTGGAACTAGCTTCTTGCGCTTAGAAGCCCCTGCTTTCGTTTAAAAGATAGAACGGGGCTTTGACGTCGAAGGCCAATCAATGGAAACTTTAAAATAACAGGCAGGGGAGCGATGTATCGTTCTCTTGTACACCCGAGAGGAGAATGAAAGATGAATGTACTGGTGATTGGAGCGAACGGACAGATCGGTAAACATCTCGTTGAACAGCTGGCACAGGAAGGCAAACATCAGGTCACGGCTATGATTCGCAAACCCGAGCAGGCAGACACATTAAAGAAACTGGGCGCCCAGGTAGTTGTGGGTGATCTGGAGGGTACAGTGGATGATCTTACCGAGGTCATGAAAGATCAGAGTGCCATTGTGTTTACAGCAGGCTCCGGGGGTTCGACTGGCCCGGACAAAACATTGCTCATCGACCTGGACGGTGCAGTAAAAACGATGGAGGCCGCAGAGAAACAACGTATTTCCAGATATATTCTGGTCAGTGCCTATGGGGCAGATCAGCGAAGCAAATGGCCGGAAGAGATCAAACCCTATTACGTGGCGAAGCATTTTGCAGACCGGGCGCTGTTTGCCAGTGAACTGAACTACACTATCATTCGTCCCGGGGGCTTGAAAAATGAACCAGGAACCGGCAAGGTGACTGTAGGTACCGATCTGAAGCCGGGTAGTATTGCTCGTGAAGATGTGGCACGTGTGATTGCTGCCTCTTTACAAGAAGAAAAGACTTATCGCATGGCCTTTGATCTGGTAGCAGGTGAGCAATCCATATCGGATGCTTTGGGCAATTTATAGATAGATGTTGTAAGATAACGGGAGAACGATATGACGGGGCAAAGGGGGAGCGGCATGAATGAGGCTGTGCTGATCATTGAGGATGAGCCCAAAATTGCAAGGCTGCTTGAACTGGAATTACAGTATGAAGGATATCAGGTCACAAAGGCAGGAAGTGGAACGGAAGGGCTGGAGAAGTACACAGAAGGACAGTGGGATCTGATTCTGCTCGACATTATGCTGCCCGGACTGAGCGGCATCGAGGTACTGCGACGGATTCGGTCCAGAGATGCAGCAGTCCCGATTATTATGCTGACAGCCAAGGATTCCGTCGAAGATAAAGTGTCCGGTCTGGACCTCGGGGCCAATGACTATATCACCAAGCCGTTTCAGATCGAAGAGCTGCTGGCGAGAGTGCGAGCTGCGCTGCGCCTTGCCGCAACCGTCTCTGCAAGGTTGACGGCTACTGCTTCCGGGCAGGAAGCAGAGCAGGGAATGGCGAGTCAGCTGCATGAAGCACAGGAGGAGTGGCTGACAGCTGCGAACTTGAAGCTGCATGAAGGCACACGCGAGGTATTTCGGGATGGACAAGCCATTGAGCTTACCCCCCGTGAGTTTGATCTGCTGGTCTATCTGCTGCGCAACCAGCGTCAGGTGCTGAGTCGTGAGCAGATTGTGCAGTCTGTGTGGGGATACGATTATTATGGGGACACCAATGTGGTGGACGTGTATATCCGTTATGTGCGCAAAAAGGTAGATAACGGATTCACGCCGCCCTTGATACATACGGTGAGGGGCGTAGGATACGTCCTGAAGGAGCAATCATGAGCCTGCGCAGTAAAATCTACGGATACTCGTCGGTTTTATTTGCCGTGCTGTTAATTGCAGTGAATCTGTCTGTATATCTTGTGTTTGAGCGGATATCCATAAATAACGAGATTCACCGTGTGGAAGCGGAGGCGGAGTCCATCGTGACAGGGGTACGTCAGTCTGCCGACTCGATTCCACCTGATGATCTGCTGCGGGCTTATGCTCCAGTCAACGGCATGCTTCGTATAGTACATGAAGACGGGAGCAGCTCGCCAGCAACGACAACCGGAACATCGGAGCGGCTCAGCAAGCTGCCGTATCAGTATGAAAACAAGACGAAATCGGAGTATGTGCAGGTTGACCAGGTCGGTTATGTACGGGTCTCGATGCCGCTAATCTGGCCGGATGGAGAAGTAGTCAATCTACAGGTGACGCAGAGCGTGGCTGAAACAGAAGATGGGCTTGCTACTTTGCGGACTGTTCTGGTTATCGTTACCATTGTTGCGTTAATTCCCGCTGTAGTGTCCAGTCGAATACTGGCGAACAGGATGGCAAGACCTATTCAGCAGATGACACGTACGATGAGTGATATTCAAGCCAGTGGGCAATTCAAACGGCTTCCGCTGGAGCAAAAGTCAAAGGATGAATTACATACGATGGGTCAGACGTTCAACCGTATGATCGAGCTGCTGGAATCGAACTTTGAACGGCAGGAGCGTTTCGTATCGGATGCTTCGCATGAACTAAAAACACCGCTGACCATTATCGAAAGCTACGCCAGTCTGCTCAAGCGACGGGGCAAGGAGCGGCCTGAAGTATTCGACGAGGCCGTGGAGGCGATTCTGTCTGAATCGGTACGCATGCGGGAGATGACGGAGCAGCTGCTAATGCTGGCAAAGCAGCCGGAGCAAATGAACGTGCAGCTGGAGCCCGTGGATATTGCCGAGCTGGCTACGGCGTCCACCCGTGCATTCCGTGAAGCGTACCATCGTGAAGTGCGGTGTTACTCCGACACTCCGGGTTCAATCTGGGCAATCAGCGATGAGAGCAAGCTGAAGCAGATGCTTTTTATTTTGCTGGACAATGCGCGGAAATATAGTGAGGATGCTATTGAAGTAAAGCTGGAGACTCGGGGTGAAAGCTGCCGGATACGGATCGTGGATAAAGGCATTGGTATCCGTGAGGAAGAACTGGCTAAGGTATTCGATCGTTTCTATCAGGTGGATGTGTCCAGAACACGCAGCCGCGGTGCTCGTGGGTCCGGGCTTGGGTTATCTCTTGCCAAAGAGCTGGCAGGCGCTGTGGGAGCACAGATTGAACTAACCAGTACCGAGGGTGTGGGTACGGAGGCCTGTATTATTTTGCCACGATCCGTATCAAACAGCCCTGACCGTCCGCTCTCATGAAATTCTAATTCTTCTCTTCTATAATCGGGGGAACGATATCATTAACTTGAGAGCAGCGGAAGAATGGGAGGGGGAGTATGGATGGCTGGACATGAACAGCGGCCTGAGATGACACGAAGTGAGCCGAAACAGGAGCAAGGGAAGAGAAATGATGCTCGTCATAGCCGCAACAAGGGAACAGGATTGCGAAGACTGCTGTGGTGGGGAGCCGGGGCATTGACAGTGGTGCTTCTTGTAGCGGTTGTGTGGTGGAAGCCGTGGGAGCCTGGTCGTGAGCAGTTGTCTGCTGAAGCGGCAGCACAAGCAGTATTGGCACAATACCCCGGAGAGATTCTTCATTCTACGTTGCAGGACGGCGCCTATATGATTCAGCTTCGTTCGGAGACGGGATTATATGATGTGCAGGTTGATGCTACGACAGCGGCAGTCCAATCCATCCAACGGCTGGAGACAAGTCCGCAGGTCGAAGAGAAGACGTTGTTGAGCCGCGAGCAGATGAAGTCCGAGCTATCGAAGCAAAGAACAGGTGAGCAGCTAGTATCTCTGGAGCTCATAGAACAGCAGGGCAGTCCTGTTTACTCCGCCGTAGTCAAAGCCAAGGATAACAGCCGTCAGGAGCTGACGATTGATCCATATACAGGTGAGGTTCTGTCCTCCAAAGCGATCAAGGCTGACCCCTCCTCCGAAGCGGGAGGTAAGACAAGTGAGCCGAAGTTTCTAAGTGAGAAGCAGGCCAGGCAGAAGGCGTTGTCGAGAGTGCCTGGCGAAGTAGACGATGTGGAGCTGCGTGGCACAAACAGCGGTAATCCCTATTATCTGGTTGAAATTGATCTGGAGGATGGGCGAGAAGCTACTGTTCAAGTCAATGCCATATCGGGTGCCATCAGATCTGTGACTTGGGACAAAGACGATGACTAACAGAAAAGATAAAGAACACCTGATTTTCTCATCTAATTCTAATCTTTCTCTCGCCAAGCTCTCATCTGGGCAGGGTACGATATACCTGTAGCCAAGAACGAGAACATAACCGAGGAGATGAATGATGATGAACAAACATAAACTATGGATCGGCAGCTTGTCCGCAGCGGTGCTGCTTGGTGGATCGGCCGTGGCAGCCAGCGGCAATATAAATGGACAGCCAGCTCCGAAGGTGCAATCTGTTACTACGCAGTCTGCAGCCTCAACGACACCGTCTGTTACTTCGAACCAGAGCAGCACAGGCAAACTGCTCACTATAGCACAAGCGAAAGAAATCGCTCTGAAAGCGGTGGAGGGCAAGGTTGACGATGTCGATCTGGAGCGCAGAAATGGACAGACCTTCTATGAAGTCGAGATTGATCGGAAAGGCAGTCCTGATGTGAATGTTCGACTGGATGCGTATACAGGCAAAATCCTGGCAATTGTGAATGACGATGATGATGATAAATATGATGACAATCGTGCGGCAGCAGGCAGTTCTTCAAGCACTGCAGTTTCCAATCAGGTTAAACTGACAGCAGCCCAGGCTTCCGATATCGCATTGAAACAGGTGAGCGGCGGCAAAGTGACAAAGGTTGAACTGGACCGTGAGCATGGACGCTATGTGTATGAGATCGAGCTGAGAACGGCTCAGGGTGAGGCAGATGTAGATATCGACGCGAACACGGGCAAAGTGCTCTCGGTAGATCAGGATTTTGATGATGAGGATTGATATCTTTCAGAGGAGAGCGAGCATGACATGTGGTTGACGGTATAATAACTGTATAATTACGTTAGTTGTGAAGCGTCTCCGGGCTGTTGTCCAATATGCCGAATGCACCTGGCAGCAGCTCTTGGGCTGAGAATTGTGAAAGGTATGGAGATAGGGCGAGCCTAGTAAAGGACAACGGGGAAACCATAGCGGGTATAGCAGGAAGCACTTCGATATGAAGTGCTTTTTTTCAGTGCGTCTATATTAAAAGGATGGATTGTACATCAATCGGCGAATTGTTCACTATGCACGCCAAGAGTGGGTGGATACAATTGGAACTATGGAGGTGATATTTGAAGAATACCACAGTACTATTGTGCACAGGCTGAATCGCATCATGATTGGAGGCAAAGGGGGCGTAAGTAGTTATGTGATCATTTTTCTTTTTTTGTAAGCGCTTTATAAATTGGGAGGTGTATCTTATATGGATGTTTACAGCCATCAACCCAAGAATAAAGATATACGTCGTTTGACACGGCTATGGTGTTATATCCTTGCATTGGTACTAGTGCTGCAATCATTAGGCATGTTATTTGCCCAGGTTTCTGATGTATCGGCAGCTCCAGTACAAGTAACCAATGGTGTGCAGTTCAAGGATACGAATGGAAATGTGATTCATGCCCATGGGGGAGGCATGATCAAGGCAAACGGATATTATTACTGGTTCGGTGAGAATCGCAATGGGAATGGTACATTCAAGGCTGTATCCGTCTATCGTTCATCAGACCTGAAAAACTGGGAGTATCGCAACGATGTGCTTACCAGCAGTTCCGCATCCGAGTTGAACCTTTCCAACATTGAACGTCCTAAAGTCATCTATAACAGTACAACAGGGAAGTATGTCCTTTGGATGCACAAAGAGAATGGTGTTGATTACGGGGAAGCTAAAGTGGCGGTCGCCACATCCAGCACGGTAGATGGCAATTATACTTACGTAGGCAGTTTTCGCCCGCTCGGATATGATTCGAGAGATATGACCGTGTATAACGACAATGGCACCGCTTATCTGATTTCGGCGACACGTGTGAATGCCGACCTCAACATCTACAAGCTGACACCAGATTTTCTGGGTGTGGAATCTCTTGTGACCACATTGTGGCCGGGACAGTATCGCGAAGCGCCGGCTCTGTTCAAGCGGAACGGAGTTTATTTCCTAATCACCTCAGGTGCAACCGGATGGAGCCCGAATCAGGCTAAATATGCGACAGCTTCAAGTATAACAGGAACCTGGAGCGGTCTAAGTAATTTTGGAGACAGTACAACGTATGGATCACAATCTGCTTATGTTATTCCAGTGGAGGGTTCGCAGACAACATCCTATCTTTATATGGGAGATCGCTGGGCGGGAGCATGGAGCGGCCCTGTACAAGATTCCAAATATGTGTGGCTTCCTCTCTCCTTCTCAAGTACAACAAGTCTTGCGATGAACTGGTCCAGCAGCATCACCATGGATACGGCAACCGGGGTCGTGACGGGTATGAACGGGCCGGATGTATGGGAGCCGAGCGTATCCTATCAGATGATCAGCCGAAAAAGCAATAAGCTGCTGAGCGTCATTGGAGGTTCCGCAGCCAACGGAGCTGACCTGGAGCAGCGGGCAGACGGCGGATTAACAAGTCAGCAGTGGCAGATTACGGATGCAGGCGGAGGTTACGTCAAAATAATTAACCGCTCCAGCGGCAAGCTGATCGGAGTAGAAAATGGCTCCACCGCGGATGGAGCTGTCATTGAGCAATGGAGCGATGGCGGCTGGGAAAGCCAGCACTGGCAGCTTGTGCATGTTGGCGGCGGTTATTACAAGCTGAAGAACCGAAGCACAGGCAAAGTACTCGACATCTCGGGTCAGTCTCTGGCAGATGGAGCAGCAGCTATTCAGTGGTCGGATAACGGAGGAACCAATCAGCAATTTCAGATCGTGAAGGTGCAGTAAGCGCACTTTATCATCCTCATGTGCATCATGAAACGATTTATGTATTCATTCATCAGTATGAAAAATGAGCTCTCTACTGCCATAAGGTCAGGGAGAGCTTTTTGTTTATTAATAGTATCCGTACATAAAAGGAGCAATCTTTGTTGTTTGAGGAGCAACAGTCGAATGATTTGCATAATTCCCATCCGTTTGACCCGAAAAGTGGTAAAATAGTTTTATTATTGAAATCAATATAAGCTAAGTTGAACTGTTTTTTTTAACATTAACGAAGCAGACAAAAACTGAAAAAGCGGAGCTTTCGTTTGAAAATTTTCTGCAAGAAAGCTACACCGGAAGCTTAGGCTTTACTATAACATGAAGAAAGAGATAGGGGTTGGAGGATAAAGTGACTGAACAGCATGTGTTGTCTATTGAAGGCTTACGTATGAGATATAACGGGCGTTACGTTTTGAATGGCATCGATCTGGAAGTCAAACGTGGAGAAATGATTGGTTATATCGGGCCGAATGGTGCAGGCAAAAGTACCACCGTCAAAATTTTGCTCGGGCTCGTTGAGGGATATATTGGTGACGTCCGTATTTTTGGGAGAAATATCGCAGACGGTGATGTGGAGTACAAGCGGAGAATCGGTTATGTGCCAGAGGTGGCAGAACTGTACGAACAATTAACGCCGGCGGAGTATTTGACGTTTATCGGAGAATTATATGGTTTGTCTTATGAGGATGCGGACTATAAAGCAAAGCGGTTGATGGATTGTTTTGGACTGGAAAAATCATATCATTCCCGCATTGCCAGCTTCTCCAAAGGTATGCGTCAGAAAGTGCTGCTGATCTCGGCGCTACTGCATGATCCTGATCTGCTGTTTCTGGATGAACCGCTAAGTGGACTGGATGCCAATAGTGTGATGGTGGTCAAAGAGATTTTGTCACAGCTGTCCGCCAAGGGTACAACCATCTTCTATTCGTCACACATTATGGATGTTGTGGAGAAGATCAGCAGCCGGATTGTGCTCATTGCCGAGGGGCGTGTGGTGGCGGACGGTACGTTCAAGCAGCTTCAGGAGCAGTCGATGGAAGGCTCGCTTGAGGAAGTGTTCAACCAATTGACAGGTTTTAATGAGCATAGAGCGATTGCGGAGCGCTTTGTGTCCATCGTACAGGAGGTGCAGTGATATGGCGGAACCCTCCGACTTCCGTACGTTGAAAATACTGGATCGCTTCCGGCCAATCATCGCCAGGACAGGAGCAGATTACGATGTACTCCGCCTTATTCTACGGGTGAAATTTCAGATGGATCAGCGCAGGGTTCCTACCATCATGTCGGCAAGGGCCAAGAGCAAGGATAATGCAGATAGCAATCACTATATCCGCTCCCTCTGGCTGTATGCACTGATGGGCATCATTATGGTTCCTTTTGTCATCTGGAACACAGGTCATTTCATGCTGCAGATGGGGCTTGTTTACGGCATCCTGATGTTTATGATTATGAGCTCTATGATTTCGGATTTCTCATCCGTGCTGCTGGATATCCGGGATCGCAATATTGTGATGACCAAACCGGTGAATGCACGGACCGTGGGAATAGCACGGGCTATTCATACAGGGGTGTATCTCCTGCTGCTCAGCGGTTCACTGACAGCTGCACCGCTGGTAGCAGGACTTGTTAAACACGGGTTCGGATTTTTCCTGGTCTTCCTTATTGAACTTATTCTGATCAATATGCTGATTCTGTTCTCCACTTCCCTGATCTACCTGTTAATGATGAAATTCATGGACGGGGAAAAGCTGAAGGATGCCATCAATATGATACAGATTCTGCTATCGGTAAGTATTGCGATCGGATATCAATTTGTTATTCGCTCGTTCGAAATTATTGATTTTAAAGCGGTCTTTACGCCTGAATGGTGGCAGCTGTTTTTACCTCCGATCTGGTACGCAGCTGCATATGAATGGTTATTCGCGGGTGGAGGCAGCGGGTGGATTTATACGTTCACTGTACTGGCTGTTGTTGTTCCGGTGATATGCCTGATCATCTATGTGAAGCTGATGCCATCCTTCGAATTATACTTGGAAAAGATGGCTCACGTCAGCCAGACCTCCAGCCGTCGCCGGGGAGGATGGGATCGCATCATGGCGAAGCTGGTCAGCCGCTCCAGAGAGGAGCAGGCTTGTTTTCGTCTGGCAGCCAGCCTGATGCGTAATGAACGTGAGTTCAAGCTGCAGGTGTATCCTGTGCTGGCTCTGGCCCTTGTGCTTCCTTATCTGTTCTGGTTAACTGCGCTGCAAACATCCACCTGGGCTGAATTTCGTCAAAGTGAGTTTGCATACACCTTGTATATTATGTTGTTTATGGTGGTAACTGCGGTAACCGTGCTGAGGTATTCGGGCCAGTACAAGGCAGCATGGGTGTTCCGCGCGGTGCCGATCGCCAGTGAGAATGTATTATATCAAGGCACTTTGAAGGCATTTTTGTATAACCTGTTTTTGCCGTTGTTTCTGCTCAATGCTGTCGTTTTCACTTGGGTATTCGGTGTTCGAATTCTGCCTGACCTTGCTATCATCCTGCTTGCTTCCTCGGCACTGGTTCCGTTATCCGGCAAGCTGCTGTTACGAACGCCGCCCTTCTCCGAATCCTTCAGTATGGCACAGAAATCAGGCGGCTGGTACGCGCTTATCGTTATACCGGTGTTAATTATGCTCTGGGGAATTCATGTGTGGTTTAAATCGCTGCCCGGGGGCATCTGGATTTACGGTGTCATTTTAATCTTGGCTAATGTGCTGCTATGGAGGTTGCTGTATCAGGTGAAGAAGCTAGGGAACGTCTGAGCGACTGATGGGTAAGAACACGGATAGTACTAACGAATAAAGATTGGGGGCTGAAGGATAAGGATTAATGAATGAAAGGATAAGGACTGAAGTTGCATGTTTGAAAACTATTCTTAGCTACCATGCCTGTTCTGGCAGCTCCTTGCGTGGGGCAGAACGGATAATGACAGAAGGTTGAGGAGGAAAGAGAAGGGCTAGAGACAAGGGAAGACTGAAGGCTATAGATCAAAGATTAAAGACAAAAGACCGGAGACTGATGATTAAAGACTAGAAATTAAAAATTGTAGATTAAAGATTAAGGATAAGGGATCAAGGATTAAAGATTAAAGATTGAAGATTGACGAGGAACCGCTTACTAAAGGTTGAAGATTGAAAACTAACGTCAAATAGCTATGGATAACCTAAATAACAGATTAGCGGTGGAGTAAACTCAGTACGGAAAAGCAGATCAAAGGTGAGACAAAGCAAAACAAAGTAAGAGCAGAGGAAAGCAAATTGGATCAAGGCAGGGTGCGGTAGAGTAAAAGCAGGGCAAAAGCAAAGCAAAAGTAGAGAAAGAGTATAGGAGAGGAGAGCAGAGCAGAAGCAGAGGGAGAGCATGAGAAAGTATATCAGAAGCAGAGAAAAGTGGATCAGAGCAGAGTGCGGTAGAGTAAAAGTGTGGTAAAAGCAGAGAAAAAGTAGAGGGAAAGTATAGCAAAAGAAGAGCGAAAACAGTGCAAAAGGAAAGCGAAATGCAAAGTCGTTAAGTAAGGTGAATAGTTAAGTAAGCGAGCGGATTGTAGTGGAGTGAAGTATATGAAGTCAAGTAATTAGAGTAAAGCGCCGTCGGGTAGGTGCATGATGAGCAGCCTGTCGCCCGTTGCGCTAACGATTCGGAGAGAGCTTATTTGTTTAGTTTTTTGGGTTTTTAAAATCTAACGATTCACAGCGACGCTATTTGACCCAAACTCGCCTGAAACAGGGCGAAAACGGGCTAGTTTACTGAAATAGCGCCTCCTCGAATCGTTAGAATTCCAAAGAGCCTATTTGGGGCGAAATAAGGTTTCTAGGATTCGTTAGAATGCCGATCAGCCTAATAATTCCCCCTGAGATTGTCATAGTGTATGAAGTGATGTAGTAACAAGTTGGGGAGTAAGCATTCCTCTTATTGCATGGCACAATAGCATTTTCACTAAACCTGGTTGATCCGTAGCTGGGGTGCTTCAACTGTGGTGAGATAGGATTTTGAGAATGCTTTGGCTGTGCTTTTACTGGCTGGCCTGGCCTGTGCTCAGAATGGCTTCAGCCAGACGGTCTGCTGCTTCCAGGGTGGAGATGCCAGAACGCGCAGCTTCTGCGTATACTTTGCCGAGCGTGCCTGCAATCCCCGCCACCTTCTGGCGGATCAGGTCAGGCCCGGCGCCCTGCAGTTCGCAGGCGGTGCTAATAATGCCGCCTGCGTTCAGCACATAGTCAGGCGCGTACAGGATGCCGCGCGCCTGCATGCGGCGAGCAACCAGCTGTCCACCATGCAGCTGGTTGTTCGCCGCCCCGGCGACAATGGAGCAGCGAAGCTCCTCCACTGTCGCCGGGGTTATGACGCCCCCCAGGGCACAGGGGGCGAACACCTTGCAGTCAGCGGCGTGAATACGGGCCGGATCGGCCGAAATGGCGCCGCTGAACTGCACAAGGGCAAGTTGTACGCGTTCCGGTACAACGTCTGCCACGATCAGCCGTGCCCCGGCTGCGTGCAGGTAACGGCACAGGGCATACCCGACCTTGCCCAGTCCCTGGACGGCAACGGAAATGCCCTGCAGAGCGGCTACGCCCTGATGGCGCAGTGAAGTGACAATGCCGATGTACACGCCATAGGCGGTCATGTCGGCGGTGAAGTCATCTTTTGCGCCAAGCGAGCCCGTAGTATCCGTCACATATGCCGTCTCCACCCGGATCTGGTCCATGTCTGACGCCGTGGTGCCCAGATCCAGACCTGTCACGAAGCGTCCGTTCAGCCGCTCCAGACAGCGACCCAGTGCGCGGAAGCGCAGCGCCCGCACATCCAACACCTCCCCCGCATGCCCGCCCACTCCCGATAGATTCGCCTCAACGCCCGTTTGAGTCCCCTGATCATGTTGCCCGAGCCTACCCACTCCTGATAGATTCGTCTCAACTTCTGGCTGAGGCACCTGATCATGCATCCCGAGCCCGCCCACTCCCGATAGATTCGCCTCAACGCCCGGCTGAGGCACCTGATCATGCATCCCGAGCCCGCCCACTCCCGATGGATTCGCCTCAACGCCCGGCTGAGCCTCCTGATCATGCATCCCGCGCCTGCCCTCACCCGTTAGATTCGTCCCAACGCCCGGTTGAGCCTCTTGATCATGCAGCCCGTTCCCGCCCTCACCCGGTAGATTCGTCTCAACACCCGCCTGAGTTACCTGATCATTCTGATCACTCGTTCCACTTCCAGCCTGCATCTTTCCCGAAGCTTCTGATGCGTCCCAGATGACTGCTTTGCCGCCGCCGTAGGGCAGACCTGCCATCGCATTTTTGTAGGTCATGCCCTTGGCTAGCTTTATTGCGTCACGAATAGCTTCCTCTTCGGATGTGTAGCTCCAGCAGCGGCATCCTCCCAAAGCCGGGCCAAGGGCTGTGTTGTGAATAGCGATAATTGCTTTGAGTCCACTGGAGGGATCATAGCAAAAGACAAGCTCCTCCATGCCCTCCCGCTCCATTTCCCGCCATATCTGCAAGGTAACCGCCTCCTTTAGGTGATCCTCCGTTCAACAACGCACCACACATACCGATCTTCTGCTTATCTCCTGCAAAGACGAGCATTGGCACGACATGTTCTCCTGAAACAACATAGCTCAACATTTTTTATTCTCATCGTTTTTCGCATATTGGATGTAGTTAAATACAGCATATTCAAGCTGCTTCTTATACGCCCCTGGGACCTGGGCCGGGTTGAACATCCGTACAAACAATTCTATAATGGCAGTTCCGGCTTCCGTCAGTTCGGACAGAGGTCTGAAAATTCAGATCAGACCGTTTAAAAAGACGACATAACGTCCAATGATGGTGATAGAGACCATGGCCTGAGCGATTAGTAACGTTTTCCATTGAACATCGTTCCATAACAGGTCTAAATAAAAGCTCGCCATGCAGCATGTAACAAAGGGCCTGATGTTCCCGTAAAAGGCCAGGAAAGAGGGATGTACCTTGCTTAAAATATTGTTATTTATTTTTCTGATTCAGATTGTATATGTATCGGCCTATACGCTTCGCATGATTCTGACGCTGAAAGGCCAAAAATATATCGCCGCCCTGATTAGCATGGGGGAGATTGTGATCTACGTGCTGGGCCTGAATCTCGTGCTTAACTATTTGAAACAACCGGAGGCGCTCATTGTTTACGCAGTAGGATATGGACTCGGGGTGCTGCTGGGCGCGTGGATTGAGGAGAAGATTGCACTCGGATATGTTACCGTCAAAGTAATCTGCAACCAGATGGATGGCAATGTCGCCAATTCGTTGCGGGACAAAGGATACGGCGTTACGGCATGGGTAGGCAGCGGAAGAGACGGGGATCGGCTGGTGATGGAAATTTTGGCGAAACGCAAAAACCAGAAGCTGCTCTACCAGACCATTCTCGCGCTTGATCCAAAGGCATTTGTCATTACTGTCGAGCCGAAGCAGTTCCATGGCGGCTTCTGGACACGGTCGATTAAAAAGTAAAATGGAGCAGGTCTGCATTATATGCGGTCCTGTTCTTTTCATTTCATTTTTCCGCACACGCCTTGAATCTTGTATTATTCCCTGATTCCTCCCGCAATCCTTGCATTACAAGTTAACTTCGGTCGATACCAGGTTGCTTAGGGCATAAAACCCTGCCTTTCCCGCGTTCATCCACAGATGTGATGTCAGGATTATTGTTGTAATCGCTTCCAACATTTACATTGTGAATATGTCATTTGCGACATGATATGCCGCAGAGGACAGGCAGTGAAATTCAACATTAACCTTTCAGGAGGAATGCATTCGATGAAAAGAACAGTACGAAGCTTATGCAGCACGGCTCTGGCCCTTACACTGGGATTCACCTTATTATCCGCACCTGCAGGTGTGCAGGCAGCGGGCAATGCAGATTACAATCTGACCGGCTTCTCTCAAGGCAATACGGGTGGAGGCGTAATCAGTGAGTCTAACACGGCTGTGTACAAAAAAGTGTATAATGCCACCGACCTGGCGCTGGCTTTAAAAAAGAACTCCGGTGTCAAAGTCGTCGAAATTATGAATGACCTCAACCTGGGATGGAACGAGATTCCAAGTGCGGCGCAGACCTCACCTTTTGCCAAGCATAACGATGCGCTGACACATCCTGTATTGAAGCAAACGGGTGTCAGCAAAATTACGGTGGACGGCTTCAATGGCCTGACCATTTTTTCCGCGAACGGGTCCAAAATCAAACACGCTGCCATTTCCGTAAAACGCAGCTCCAACGTCATCATTCGCAATCTGGAGTTCGATGAGCTGTGGGAGTGGGATGAGTCCACCAAAGGAGACTATGACAAAAACGATTGGGATTACATTACACTGGAGGAAAGCAGCGGCGTATGGATTGACCACTGCACCTTCAATAAAGCCTATGACGGACTTGTGGATTCGAAAAAAGGAACCAGCGGCGTGACCATTTCCTGGTCTACCTTCAAAGGGGATGACGGGAGTTCGAACAGCTGGGTTACCCGCCAGATTAATGAAATGGAAGCAAACAAGGCCTCCTACCCAATGTACAACTACCTGCGCAGCAGTGCGGTTGGCTTAAGCAAAGAAGATATTATTGCCATCGCTGGATCGCAGAAAAAAGGGCATCTCGTCGGTGCGACCAGTCTGGAATCGGCAAACGCCAATCTGTCGATCACACTGCATCACAACCTGTATAAAGACATTCAGGATCGCATGCCTCGTCTGCGGGGCGGTAATGCACATGCCTACAACATCATCATGGATGCCACAGATGCCCGTGCAGCTCAAGCACGTATTACAAGTGGTATGGCAGCAGCCATTGCTTCCAAAGGTTACAAATTCGGGATTACCAGCAACGGGGCTATTTCCACTGAAAGTGGTGCTGTGCTGGTTGAAAAATCGGTGATCAAGGATGTTCAGTACCCGGTGCGCAACAATCAGACGGATCCGACCAACGCTACGTACACAGGTAAAATTAGCGTAGCAGATACGATCTACTCGCTGGATGGAAGCTCCTTCCGTGGCAGCAGTGATACGGCGGGAAGCCCTCTGGCTCCTGTTCCGGCTGCGATCAAACCGTTTTCGTGGAACGGCTTCTCCACACTGCCTTACAGCTATCAGCTGGATGATCCATCTACGCTGAATGCACGCCTGACTGCTTCCAATGGTGCCGGGGCAGGAAAGCTGTCCTGGTCCAAGGATAACTGGCTGAAGACGAGCTATTAATTGGATCATACATTACAACAAAAGACAAAATAGACGAAAAAGCGAGCGACCCCGCAGCATGATCCGGGATCGCTCGCTTTTAATTGTACTTGCTCTATGCATGCTGCCTTGCCCGTAAGCCTAATTCCGGGCGGCTTCATGCTCCTCACCATCAAAATGTAAGTTCATTAGGGTTTCGTTTAAGTCATCACTTGAGATTTGGACCCGGGCGCCACACTCACCGAATCACGATAGATGATGTTGCCCTTCACATGGACACGGCCGAAGCTGCGGTTCGGGTTATCAATCTTTTTGAGCATGGATTGAACCGCTGTGCGAGCCATCTGTTCGATATCCACTTCAACCGTGGTGAGCTTGGGTTCGGACAGCATGGCATAAATATCGTTGTCGAATCCGACAACCGAGCACTGAGTCGGCACGTGAATCCCCATTGAAGTCAGCTTCTGCACAAGCAGATGAGCGACCTGGTCACAGTTGCAGACAAATGCCGTTGGCAGCTGCTCCGGCAGATCGATTTCGATGAATGTTCCCCTATCATCCCGATCATTAAGCACAAGGTCAGGATTCATCGTCATCCGGTGTTCCAGCAGGGATTTGTAATATCCGAGGAAACGGTCCTGGATGCTACTGGTGGAATACAGATTGCCCACGTAAGCGATGCTGCGGTGCCCCTGCTGAATCAGGTAGTTTGTCAGTTCATATGCAGCGTAGAAGTTGTCGGTCACGACAGAATCAATATCCGCATGCTCATCGTAGAAGTCGAGAAACATCTTCGGAACGTCCATGGATTGCACAAGTTCGATATAAGCCTTGCTAATCTGTCCAAGTACAATGAAACCATCCACTTTGCTGTCACTGTAGAGCTTGGGCAGGGCCAGCTCCTCTTCGTCCTCACTATTCAGAATATGCAGGATACCATAGTATCCTTGATCCTCGAGATGCTTGGTGATGCGCTGAAATACACGTACATAGAACGACTGCGTTGGACCCGTGAATCGTTCCGGGATAATTACGCCAACATTATGAGTTAAGCCTTCCTTCATTGAACGGGCTGTAGCGTTATAGCGATAACCCATCTGGACGGCAAGCTGTTTAATCTTTTCCTTTAATTCGCCACTGACGCCTTCTTTGTCATTCAATGCTTTCGAGACGGTCACACTGCTGACCCCGAGCCTGTCGGCGATATCCCGCATGGTGATATTATTTTTCAGCTTTGGTCGCCTCCTTCAAGCCGGTTTAAGTACAATGTGATGGCATTATGATGAGCGCTTTCTTTCAGCATAATAACAATCCATTTTAGTATACATCTTAACCCAATGGGAATAAAGCCATTCCGGGTTGCTTCGCTATTTTATAAGTGCCTGGAAGCAGAGCTCAGTTATTTGATGTCAGGTTCGCTGCCGTTAAAATAGATGGCTCCGGGGTTGAGTGCTGCGTTAATGCCCAGACGCTCCATGAAATGCGGATTCGTTGCTTCGTTTAGATCAAATCTCCAGTGCAGTGGCACATGATGGCGTGTAATGACCGGATACCGATATCGCTGATATACGCCGTTGTAGAAGGAAGATTGCACCTCGTTTTTCCGTGACAAAAGCTGCTCCTGCTGTTCCAGTAACGTTTTATATTTCGGGTGAATCATGCTTATCCCATCCTCTCCATGAGTTCAATGCAAAACCGGCTGTTATGGTACGGACATTTCCACGGACCGGCTATTTCGTGCTGATCAGGCATACCATTTTCATCGACAGCCCAGTGCCATTCGCCGCCTGCACGGGGATCAACGATGTGCTCAAGCGTGTATCTCCACAGTCGTTCAACCCTTTCCAAAAACACGGTATCACCCGTGCGCTGGTAGGCATTGTAGAAACCAACCATTGCTTCCGCTTGAACCCACCAGATGCGTGTGATATCCACATGCGTGCCTTCCTGTTCATTCATGAGTGAACCATCCGCCTGCACGGCTGTGTGCAGAATGTTGTAGGCGATATCCGTAACCATTTCGCTGTATTGTGGATGATGTTCAAGCCCGAGCACACGGAGTGCATCATCGATCAGCCAGCTGGCTTCAATGTCATGTCCAAACGATCGCAGATCAATAATGGACTCCCACCTTTTGTTGAAAAAAACCCCGAGGAACTTCGTGTTTTTGTCATATACCCGTTCATACAGAATCCCGAGCAGGCGTTCAAGCGCTGCCTTCACTTGTGGGTCCGGCCACACCCTGTACAGGGTGGTGTAGGCTTCGAGCACATGGATATGCGTATTCATTGTGTAATCCGCAATAACCCCGTTTTCGCTCAGCATTTCATTGGGCTGTTCAATCCAGTACCGATCAAATTGCTCTTTGTAAGCGGGCAGTGCCGCGTTAAGGCCTTTATCCTCGATTAGTACAAAAAGCGTTTTCGCAAGTTCGAGTGCGGAAGCATCACGGTTTGCGCGGTAGTACTCGCTGAGCGCATATACACCAAATGCCTGCGTATATACATGCTTGCTTGTATCCAGAGGTTTACCGTGGCTATCTACCATCCAGTACATCCCGCCATGTTCTCTGTCCATGACGTGATCGGCGAGGAAACGATAGGCATGTTCAGCATTGTCCCGCCAGACTTCTTCTCCGGTCACCCGGTAAGCCGCAGCAAAAGACCAGAGCTGCCTTGCTGTGGCGATCCCGCCTTTGGGTGCCTGACGATCGATCTGCAGATCCTGACCTACCCAGCCATAGAATCCGCCATGGTCTTCGTCCTTCAGACTGGACCAGAACGGCAAAATCTTTGTTTTCCAATGCTCCGCGATTTCCGATTGAAGCTGAACCATCCTTTGTGTCATTCAGAGCGCTCCTTCAGCCATGCAAAATAAAAATTGTTCTTGTAGGTTAAATTAGGTTATCGTTAACTTTACTAGTAAATAATAATTCTATCAAAATACCTTGTCAACGAAGGGTGTCTTCAACTGATTTTTAAAACTAAAAAATAATTCAATTGACAGGTAAGCGCTACCATAATAAAATCTAACTCGTAACCTTAACGATAACTTAAGATATTTACGGAAGGGGTCGAAACAAATGAAAAAAAATAAAGGTTGGATGCTGCTGCTGACAATGCTGCTCATCACTTCGCTGCTTGCCGCATGTTCATCGGGAGGCGGGTCTTCGCAGGCGGGCGAAGAGATTAGCACAGACCCGGCGGATATCAAGGGGGAAATCACCGTTTTGACGCAGCGTACAGATATTGTGGATACCGTATTTAAAGATTACGCGGCCGAATTCAACAAGGAGTACCCGGATGTTAAAGTGAATTTTCAGGCTTTGGCTGATTATGAGGGTCAAGTAAAAATTCGAATGAGCACCAAAGACTACGGCGACGTGCTTATGATTCCAACAAGTGTTCCGATTGCCGATATCCCGGACTTTTTCGAGCCGCTCGGCACGTACGATGAGCTGAAAGACAAATACACCGCCATTGAAGAGCGGATGGTGGATGGTCAGGTATACGGCATTCCAACCGTCATCACATTCTCAGGCATCATTTATAACAAACAAGTCTTCAAAGATGCAGGCATCACCGAGCTTCCCAAGACGCCAGAGCAATTCCAGGCAGCACTTCAGAAGATAAAAGACAACACCAAGGCAATTCCGCTATATACGAACTATGCTTCCGGCTGGGCGCTTACCCAATGGGAGGCAGACCTGCCAACGGTTGCGGGGAGTGTAGATTATGTCAACGTGGATCAACCGAATACGGATGAGAACTTTGTGCCAGGGAAGCCGCACTACGAGCTGTATAAAGTGCTCTATGATGCAGCCAAGAACGGCCTGATCGAGAAAGACCCAACAACAACAGACTGGGAAAGCTCCAAGGCGGATCTGGCCAATGGAAAAATTGCAACGATGGCGCTTGGATCATGGGCAATCACACAGATTCAAGGCATGACAGACACACCGGACAATATTGGTTTCTTACCATTCCCGACCAATGCCAGCGATGTCATCGTACCGCTGTCCGCGGATTATAACATCGGCATGAATGTGAACAGCGAGAACAAACCTGCAGCGAAAGCATGGATTGACTGGTTCCTGGAAAAATCCAACTATGCGACCCAGCAGGGTGGAGGCATGAGTGCAGCCAAGAGTGCAGAGCTGCCGCCGATTCTGGATCAGTACAAGGATGTAACCTTCTCTACCTTGACTCCGGCCAAAGAGGGGCAAGAGGGCTTGATGGACAAAATCGACAACGAAGGCGAGATTGGTCTCTGGCAGCCTGACTTCAAGAAACGCATTATTGAAGCTGCGATTGGTAATCGGAGTGAATCGTACGATGACATCATGAAAGACCTGAATGATAAATGGGTAAAAGCCCGCGCAGAGGTTACGAAATAATAGAGAAAACAAGCGTCCTTACAGCAGAGGTAAGCAGCAGATGTGAGCAGATGTAATGCGGGTGCCGGTAGTTGTCGGGTTTTAGGGCCGGGTTCGCAGCGTGTTAAGCCATTAGCAAATCAGTAAATTAACTGTGGCAAGGACACCTGTTACCTGTTAAACATGGGTATTCACTTGGCCCGCCCGCGATTACATCCGCGCATCCAATATGGAGCGTTTATACACAAGGCGGTTGAACCGCTTGGAGGTGTGGAGAGCATGAAATACTTGAGAATCTCAAACTGGAGTTACTCAGCACAACGCATATTTATTATCTGTGCCTTCTCAATGATTCCGCTGGCACTGCTATTTACGTTTGCATATTTGCCTGTGATCAACATGTTCAAATACAGCTTTACCGATTGGAATGGATACAGCAAAAGGTTCGATTATGTCGGATTTGAGAATTACACGCGGATTTTCAGTGATCCCGAATACTTCAAAGTGTTTATCGTCAGCTTGTATTATTTCGTTGCCACCTTTGTACAGATGGGCCTGGCCCTCTATTTTGCCACGATCCTTAGCTTCAAAATCCGGGGCAAAAATTTCTTCAAAGGCATCCTGTTCTTTCCTTACCTGCTGAATGGCGTGGCCATCGGGTTTATCTTCCTCTTTTTCTTCAAACCGGACGGTACGCTTGATACGCTGATGCAGGCTGTTGGACTTGGACAGTATACCCAGCTTTGGCTCGGAAACCCGAATATCATAAACGTATCCCTCGCGGGTGCATCCGTTTGGAGGTACATGGGCTTTAACTTCATTATCTTTCTGGGTGCGATTTCTTCCATTCCTAAGGATGTATACGAAGCTTCCGATATTGACGGCGCCAACCGCTGGCAGCAATTCCGGCATATTATTCTGCCAAGCATTACCCGCATTCTGCAGCTCAACCTGATCCTGGCTATAAGCGGCGCCATCAGTGCGTTCGATATTCCATATATTATGACGGACGGTTCCAATGGCAGTATGACCTTTGTCATTCAGACGGTTCACCTCGCATTTAAATACGGCAAATTGGGACTCGCATCAGCGATGGCTGTTGTGCTGCTCCTGATCGTTATTCTTGTGACGCTTGTGCAGCGTGTCAGCATGAAAGGAGAGGAATGAACGTGAAGCAATTCAAATATACCATCGCCAGCGTAATGAAGTACGCTTCTCTGATTCTGGCAGCGTTCCTTGCACTTTTGCCCATCGTGGTGATCCTGTTCGCTTCTCTGAAGACCAATGCCGAGTATGCCAATAGCAGTCCGCTTGCCCCACCAGCCAACTGGCTTAATTTTGCGAATTATGCCAAGGCGTTTGTGGATGGCAACATGCTCGTCGGTTTCAAAAACACCATTATTATTCTGATCATATCCATCGTGGGTGCAACGTTGACAGGTTCCATGATTGCTTATGTACTGGATCGCTTCAAGTTCAAGGGTAAAAAAATCATGGTTGCCGCTTTCCTGCTGGCGACCCTGATTCCGAGTGTAACCACACAAGTTGCGACCTTCCAGATTATTAACGCGCTCGACCTGTTCAATACACGATGGGCAGCCATCGTCATGTATCTGGGAACCGATATTATCGCGGTGTACATCTTCCTGCAATTCCTCGGTTCGATCTCCAGTGCACTTGATGAATCGGCCATGCTGGACGGTGCTTCGTATTTAACGATCTACTGGAAAATTATATTGCCTTTGCTGAAACCGGCGATTGTTACGGTCATTATCGTCAAAGGTGTAAACATCTACAACGACTTCTACACGCCTTTCCTTTATATGCCCAAGACTGATCTACAGGTAATATCCACTGCCCTGTTCAAATTCAAGGGTCCCTTCGGATCACAGTGGGAGGTTATCAGTGCCGGGATTATGATCGCCATTATTCCAACGATGATTATCTTCCTGCTGCTTCAGAAATACATCTATAACGGCTTCGCACAAGGCTCCGTGAAATAAACTCTTGAAATCATTCAATAAATAAAGAAGTGAAGTGAACATCACTGTTAAAGGGGAAATGAGATATGACTGTTGCAGAAACGAAAAAGGTACACATCGTTGGGGAGGCCTTGCCCAATATGCCTTGGGAGGATAAGCCGAAAGGAACGGAAGGTCCGGTGTGGAGACACTCAGCTAACCCGGTTGTGCCGCGCAACCCGGTGAAGGGCGTTGCTCGCATTTTTAACAGTGCAGTCGTTCCTTACGAGGGGAAATTCATTGGCGTTTTCCGCGCCGAGACAATTAATGGCCGTCCGCACCTGCACATGGGCTCTAGTGAAGATGGATTGTCATGGACGATAGAAGAGAAACGCATCGCTTTTTTGGACGAGCAAGGCAAGCCATTTATGCCAAACTATGCGTATGATCCACGTCTCGTGAAAGTTGAAGACACCTATTATATTATCTGGTGTACCGATTTTTACGGTGCCGCACTGGGGCTTGCCAAGACTGAGGATTTCAAAACGTTTGTCCGTCTTGAGAATCCGATGCTGCCATTCAACCGCAATGGCGTATTGTTTCCACGTAAAATTAACGATAACTATGTGATGCTGTCCAGACCAAGCGATAGCGGACATACCCCGTTCGGAGACATTTTCCTGAGTGAAAGCCCGGATCTGGTGTATTGGGGCAAGCATCGTCATGTGATGAGCAAAGGCGGTCAAGGCTGGTGGCAATCCGTGAAAATTGGCGGTGGACCCGCTCCGATCGAGACATCCGAGGGCTGGCTGATGTTCTACCATGGTGTCACCGGGACGTGCAACGGTTTTGTCTACAGCATGGGTGCGGTGATTCTGGATCTCGATGAGCCTTCCAAAGTAAAATACCGTTCATCCAATTTTGTGCTGACGCCGGAGAAATGGTATGAGGAACAGGGCTTTGTGGATAATGTTGTTTTCCCTTGCGCAACTCTGCATGATGCCGATACGGGACGAATTGCTATCTACTATGGAGCAGCCGATACCTACGTCGGTGTAGCCTACACAACAGTTGAAGAGATCGTCAATTATGTTAAAGAGACGGATGAAGTGATCGCCGGAGACCGCGAGAACGACAAACGATAATGAGCTTCTGCAATAGGGAAGTTAGGTAGCGTATGAATTTGAAATGCAGAGGCTATATGCAGGAAATATGCTTATATTCTCATGGAAAGCCCGCCTCTCAGGAGAATCCTCGAGGACGGGCTTTTTTTGCTATTTAATGGGCATACATATGATGTCGATTTTTGTTGACAAAAGGGAAGCAGATTCATATTCTTAATGAATATGAGAATCATTATCACGGTTGTTATAGCCAAGTGAAGAATGAGAGAAAAGGGGTTTATGTCCATGTCAGTCCATCAACGCAAACGTACTACCCTGATGATGGTGGCAGCACTGCTGCTGCTTTTATTTATCGTGGGTTGCAGTAATAAAGAGAGCGGTTCGGCATCATCCTCCGCATCTGGAGATCAGGCGGCTTCGGCGAAGTCGATTACGATGTCATGGCCGCGGGATATCGGTACGATGAATCCGCATACGTACAATCCGTCCCAATTGTTTGCTCAATCCATGATCTACGAGCCGCTGGTCAGTTATCAGAAGGATGGTAAGCTGGAGCCGGCACTGGCTGAGTCTTGGACCATCTCTGATGACGGCAAAGTATATACATTCAAGCTGCGCCAAGGGGTGAAATTTTCCGACGGCACACCGTTTAATGCTGAAATTGTGAAAAAGAATTTTGATGCCGTGATGAAAAATAAAAAAACACATAGCTGGCTTGGGATCGTTGGCGTGCTGGACAAAACCGAGGTGGTGGATGATCATACGTTCCGCATGACACTTACGGAGCCGTATTATCCTGTACTTCAGGACTTGTCCGTTGTTCGTCCGTTCCGTTTCCTGGGTGCGGCCGGATTCCCGGATGATGGGGATACGTCCAAAGGCATCAAAGAGCCGGTAGGTACGGGCCCGTGGATGCTGGCTGATTATAAGCATGATGAGTATGCTGTTTTCAAACGCAACCCGAATTACTGGGGAACGGCACCAGCATTTGATCAGATTACCGTGAAAATCATTCCTGATGCAGAGACACGTGTGCTTGCTTTTGAAAAGGGCGATCTGGATTTGATCTACGGTGAAGGTGTGATCAGTCTGGATGCCTTCCAACAGCTTCGTGAGAATGATAAATATGTAAGCGAGCTGTCTGATCCTGTAGGTACACGTGATCTGCTGCTTAACTCTTCGAACCCGAAGCTGTCTGATGTAAGAGTACGGAAGGCACTTCAACAGGGCTTCAACAAAAAAGCGATGGTGGAAGGCGTCACGCTGGGTCTGGAGGAACCGGCCGATACAGCGTTGTCCAAAAACTATCCATATACCAATGTGGATCTGAAACCGATTGAATACAACGTGGAGCAATCCAAAGCGTTGCTGGATGAAGCAGGCTGGAAGCTGCCGGCAGGCGGAACCGTGCGTGAGAAAGACGGACAGAAGCTGGAATTTGAATTAATTTTTGATAAAACCGATCCGATTCAAAAAGCGATGGGCGAAACCATTCAGGCTGAATGGAGCGAGCTGGGCGTTAAAGTAAACCTTACCGGACTTGAATTGACAGTGCAGATCAAACGTCTGAAGGCCAATGATTTCGACCTGTACTTCTGGTACAATTACGGGGCTCCATATGACCCGCATTCCTTCATTAACGTTGTGGCAAGCCCCGGGTTCGGGATTTCCGAGACACTTAGCGCTTTACCGATGAAAAAGGAACTGGACGCCGAAGTGCATGCAGCACTGTCCTCTACAGACGAGAAGAAACGTCAGGAACTGTATACATCCATTCTGACGACATTACAGGAGCAATCGGCGATTGTACCGATCTCTTATGTGAAGAAAACAGCGGTCTACCAGAAGAAAATTGCCAAATTTGTCTTCCCGGCGAATCGCGATGAGAATCCATTTGTAGGCATGCAGTTAAGCAATCCGTAAAATCATAATTTTGAAGAACGTAATGAATACGTAACACATCAGGCAGCAAGAGCTTGTGTGGCAGGGGAAAAGGGAGGAAGTTTGGTGATCGGTTATATTGGTAAACGAATGATCGCGATCATTCCTATCGTTTTTATTGCTACACTTGTCACTTTCGGACTGATTCATATTTCACCGGTTGATCCAGCCGAGGCATATCTGACAGCAGCTCATATCTATCCAACGCCAGAGCTGCTGGCAGAGAAGCGGCATGAATTTGGTCTGGATCAGCCCTTGTTCAAACAATATCTTCATACTTTGCAGAGAATCGCTCAGCTGGATTTTGGCACTTCGTATCTTACCAACAAACCGGTGATTGATGAGGTGAAGGATAAATTTCCGGCCACGGCAGAGCTGGCCTTGTGGAGCATTCTGTTCTCTACACTGGTGAGTATCCCTTTGGGGATTCTGGCGGCGGTATATAAAAATAGCTGGATTGACATGGTCAGTCGCATCATCTCCTATGTTGGAGCGTCCATTCCGCAGTTCTGGCTCGGATATCTGCTTATTTTCTTTTTTTCAGTCAAATTGGACTGGCTGCCCGTCGAAGGGCGAGGCTCTTGGGAGAATCTGGTGCTGCCTACGCTAACGCTCTCCATGGTCATGATTGCCCTGTATACCCGGATGCTGCGGACCAGTGTTTTGGAACAATTACAGGAAGCATACGTGCAGTACGCAAGAACACGTGGTGTACGTGAACGGGTCATCATGCTGAAGCATGTGCTCAAAATTGCAATCACTCCATTTATTACAGGAATGGGCATGACCATGGGCAGGCTGTTAACGGGAACGATTATCGTGGAACAGGTTTTTTCGTGGCCGGGCTTCGGACGTTATTTTGTGGAAGCGATCTTTAACCGGGATATTCCCGTAATCCAATGTTATGTCTTTATTTCGGCATGTCTGTTCATCGTATGTAATCTGATCGTTGATCTGGTACAGCTGTATATGGACCCGCGGATTTCAGCGAAAGGACGGGCAGAGCATTGATGAACCGATGGCGTACAATGTTTCGAGGGCAAAAAATGATTTGGATTTGCTCTGCGATTATCATTCTTTTCTTCCTCCTTGCATTACTGGCTCCATGGATTGCGCCGCATGATCCTGTGAAGGTCAATTTGCTGCAGAAGCTGAAGGCTCCATCAGCAGAGCACTGGCTCGGCACAGATCATCTGGGAAGGGACAATCTCTCCAGACTTCTCTATGGAGCGCGGATTTCCCTTGGATTTGCAACGATGATCTTCCTGTCGTCTTTGGTTATCGGGCTGATCGTTGGATCGATCTCCGGTTATCTGGGCGGCTGGATTGACAATGTGCTGATGCGCCTGTGTGAAGGCATACTGGCATTTCCGCAGCTGGTACTGGTGCTGGGCATCGTGGGGATTTTCGGCCCGGGTCTGATGCAGGTGCTGCTTGCGCTTATGATGGTGCAGTGGGTGCATTATGCACGCATATGCCGCAACATGGTCGTCAGCCTGAAGGAACGAAATTTTATTGCAGCAGCCCGAATCAGCGGGTCCTCTACCTGGACCATTATTCGCAAACATATCATTCCAAATGTGCAGCGTCCCATCGTGGTCATGGGTACACTGGAGATGGGCTGGGCGATTATGGATATCTCCGCATTATCCTTCCTGGGACTTGGCATTCAGCCGCCAAATGCGGAGTGGGGAGCCATGATACACGAAGGTACAAGCTATATTCGCAGTCATCCGGAACTGATGATCTATCCGGGTGCGGCCATCCTGCTCGTTGTAATGGCGTTTAACCTTTTGGGAGAGGCATTATCCGACCGTTACGGTGTTTCCAAAAAGTAAGGGTTCGGCTAGTCCAAGATAAAAAAGAAGGCACAAGTCCTGATACAAGCAAGGGTATGGCAGCAAGGTGAAGATAAGCTGAACAAGGAGGAACGTGACGATGGACGAGGCGGAGGTTGTACTTGAAGTTCGTGATCTGCAGGTGAAGCTCAAGACAGCAAAGGGATCGGTCCCGTTACTGGACCCTGTTCAGTTGACTTTAAAAAAGGGTCAGGTCTTCGGCCTTGTTGGCGAGAGCGGCTGCGGCAAAACGGTGACATGCAACGCGCTGCTGCGTTTGCTTCATCCGCGCAGGATGCAAGTATCCGGCAGTGTTCGTCTGAACGGACGGGAGCTTGGCATGTTGTCCGATGAGCAGATGCGGCACATCCGGGGCAAGGATATCGGATTTATTATGCAGAATCCGATGAATGCTTTTACCCCTGTGTATACGATCGGCTCGCAGTTTATTGAAACGCTGCGAACCCATACAAAGCTGTCCAAAGCGGAGGCGCGGGAACAAGCTATTGCTGCGCTGGCCGATATGAATCTGCCTGATCCGGCGAAGCTGATGAAACGTTATCCGTTCCAGCTCAGCGGCGGTCAGCTGCAGCGGGTGATGATTGCCGTATCGATGTGTCTGCGACCTGCTTTGGTCATTGCCGACGAGCCCACGACAGCACTGGATGTCGTGAATCAATTGAATGTGCTGAAGGAACTGGATCGGCTTCGCAAGGAGCACGGCACGTCTATTCTGCTCATCTCGCACGATCTGGGCGTCATCTCCCAGATGGCAGACGAAGTGGCGGTCATGCAGAAGGGACGGATCATCGAGCAGGCAGACGTGTATCAATTGTTTGATCATCCGCAGCATGAGTATACTCGAATGCTGCTCAATGCTAGGCCAAGTATGACTCTTAGGCATTGAGAAGCTACGGACGGGAAGGATTAGATCTGGTTATTTTGCAAAAGGGAACTGGATGAGTGCCATAAAAATGAAGGAAGGAGGGTGACCAACCGAATGTTACAAGTACATGAAGTAAGTCATCGCTATGGCAAGCGGAGCTGGTTGGAGCGTTCGGGATCACGCCCTCCTGTTCTGGCAGATGTGTCACTTACGATTGAACAAGGCGTATGTCTTGGACTGCTCGGAACAAGCGGGGCAGGCAAGAGCACCTTGGGCAAGATTATTTTGGGGCTGGAACGACCAAGCCAGGGTCAGGTGTTATTCCAAGGTCAGGACATCTACCGAGCCGACAAAAAGGTGCTGCAGCGATTGCGTCGTGATCTGCAGGTCGTCTTTCAGGATTGTTACTCAGCTGTGAATCCAATGATGACAGCAGCGCAGATCATTGGCGAGCCGCTGGATAATTATGAGCGCCTGTCTGCGAAGGAACAGCAGCGCACCATTGAACAGCTACTCACCCAGGTCGGGCTCACTCCGCAGGACGCAAGCAAGCTTCCCCATCAGTTCAGCGGCGGTCAGCTGCAGCGGGTCAACATCGCCAGAGCTATCGCGCTCAAGCCGAAGTTAATTGTGCTGGATGAGTCGATCAGCAGCCTGGATATGGTGCACCAGACACAAATTCTGTCCCTGCTGGCAGAGCTGCGAGCATCGTATGGGCTATCCTACCTGTTTATCACCCATGACATCCGTGCCGCACTGACAATCTGCGACAGCATCGCCGTGATGGATCAGGGAAGGCTGGTCTATTCCGGCGATGCCACGGATTCCATCTTGGAGTCGGATCAGCCTGCTGTACAGCAGCTGGTATCCTCCATTTTGCCAGAGCATCCGTCAGGACGGATTGTGTTTAACGGATAGAGAGAAATGCAGTAAACCTGCGAGTTGGAAACAAGGTTGCACCAACGATCAAAAGTAGCAGAATTCAAGATCAGGCCAAGGCGGGAAATACCAGCTTGGCCTTTTTGATATATGATCTTTGTGGTATGAGATGATTTGATATGTTATAAGTTGTTCGTGATTCTGTTAATTAACAGGAGTATCATTCATCATTGTGGTCGTTTGTGTTGTCAGATGTGCATGCTGATAGGATGATGCAATCACTTCTACATAACTATCATACCCAACGACAAGGTAATGCTTCAGATCAAGCCGATTCCGGGGATCAAATAGCTTTCCTTTTTGGTCTAAAATGGGTGAATTCATCACCTGATAAAAGCCAGGGTCGGGAGGATAGCCGTTTGTCTCCCAAAAGTGAAGTATATCCTCAGTGTAAGGAATCGTTTCAACCTGACCTGCATGTAGCTCGAAGAAATTAACCGTGATGCAGCGCAGTTCAGCAACGGTGCCGAAAGTGAGTTCGACTTCCCGGTATTGATCTAGAGGCACATCCCCACGCGTTTGCACATCTATACGTAAAGTAACACCACCCGATTCGGTATAGATGGCTTTAAGATCGGTTGTGGAGATGCGGAAATCTACTTTTTCAGGCATTAGTATAATGCTCATGGTCGTTCCTCCTGTAGATATTCAGGTTGATAGATTTTATCAAGTATTAAGAAGCCGCAGACTTTATTCGTCAATTATACCATGATCTTTAAAAGGGAACGAAAAGAGATGAATGCATTTGTATGAGGAGTCTTGTCATTGCAAGAGCATGTTTGGAACGAGGCTTTGCCCCACGGTAAGAAACACTACTTGCAGCCCACCTACCCACAACGTATGATGAATAGAAATCCTGTACGGAACGGTTAGATAGAAGGGAGGGTAAGGTTATGAAGAACAGCGGGAAAACAGAGAGCTGGGTGACCTCCGAAGGCATACTGGATGAACAGCAGATCATAGGGAGGCAGAAGCTATACCAAGGGTTGAACGGAAGGCATGTGGAGCGGTTTACTGCTCAATCCGGTCAGACGTATATTTTCAAACCATTGACGAATCCTGCCCAGTATGGACGGGAACGATGGATGTACGAACATGTGATGCCGCAATTACCTCCGGTGTATCCGCAGCTCATCGCGGCTTCGGATCAGGAAGCTGCTCCAGAGCAGAGCTGGATGATCTACGAGGATATGGGACAGCTGGAGCACTTCTTATGCGAATCGACCCTGATGCTTGCTGCTGCCCACATGGCGGAGTGGCATGCGCTGCCCATTACAGCATGGCAACAACTGCCGCGGGTGGGTCATAAGCCAGCCATTCGAGATATGCTGCATGAACTGGAGAGGCACAGGTCAGCGACAGCTGAGCTGTTAACCAAGCTACATGTGACCTGGTCTGCATCGGACTGGGACAGGCTCATCACGCTGCTTCTCACAGCAGAGGAAGAGCTGCCGCTGGTGCTGTGCCATGGTGATCTGCACCCCGGCAACGTGGCAGAAGTGGAGGGCAGGCTGGTTATTCTCGACTGGGAGCATGCTCACCTGAATACGCCATTGTGGGATGTATACCATCTGCTCGACCTGTCGCATCCGCTCTTCCCTCGTACGATGACGCCCGAGCTGCGGGCACGGGTCATGAAGGTGTATCTGGACAAGCTGGAGAGCCTTGGCGTGCAGGTTGAACGGGTTTCTTTTGCAAAATGGTACGATGCTTATACGATTGTATTCTCACTCTGGATGCTGCGTCTGATCGACGGTGATCTGAGGAATCCAGACTGTATATGGCCGCAGGAGCAGCTGCGCAATCAATGGCATGAGACGGCTGCGACGCTGGAGCGGTGCATTGAGCATATGAACGGGTATTAGAAATGAAAAGGTGCAAATGAAGAATGGAAATAAGGGGTGACAGGTTTGCATAAAGTTGGACTGGTGATGCGTAAAATTCAATTCACAGAGGCTCAGGGACCGCGGGTGTTTGCGGATCGACTGAAGCAGATCGGTCTGGAGCTGGGCGTAGACATCGTGTTCATTTCGCCGGAGCGGCATGTCAGCGGTTACGATTGGCTGCCGGGGTACGAGCATGAGAAGGGTGATCTGGTGAACTATGATATCGTGCTGGATCAGATCCATAGTCAACATATCGAGCATGTGATCTATACGGTGTCGGGATTTACGTTTTTGAAAATGTTTCTGCCAAAGAGTGTGCTGTTTCCGCACAGCTTCCCCGACCCGGCATTGACGGGGTATGAGATGATGAAGCCCTTCTATACGATGGTGGATAAAGCGATTGTGCAGACGGAGTTTTTGAAAAGAGAGCTGGGGCGCAATTTCGGTGTGCATGACGTCAACGTCATTCCGATTGGTTTCAATGAAGAGCTGGCGCATCGCCATTATGACCCGAGTCAGGTCGTGCATAATCGCGTGCTCTGGATCGGGCGGGATGAAGAGAACCGCCGTCCCGACCTGGTGCTGGAATATGCCCGTCAGAACCCGGACAAGGAAGTGTATATGGTGTTTGGCGGTGTGCGTTATAAGGAGAGCATGAAAAAGTATGACATCCCGCATAACGTCAAGCTGAAGTTTGCACTGACCCAGGATGAGATATTTGCGCTGATGAATTCAGCCAAGGTGTACTGGAGCTGCTCGACGTTTGATACGTTTGCGATGCCGCTGACGGAAGCGATGGCGATGGGGAAAATGGTCGTGAAGCCCGAGCACGCGTGCTACGGCCACATAAAGTCCACGCATGCCTTTGCTGGCAACGAGCATAACTGGTTTGAACTGGTGAACATGGCTGCGGCTGCGCCCCGCAGTGTATCGGAAGACAACCGTGATTATGCGTTTGGGGCCTTTTCGCGAACCGTGATGAAGGAAGGGTATCGGAACTTTTTTGCAGAATGGTTGAAGTAAGCAGTTGAACTTTCCATTTGTGAGGAGGAGAACGTTATGGAAGTACTCATTTTGTGGACGCTAGGGATGTGGGGAGTTCAGCTGCTGCTCGAATGGGTCGTATATCGGTTGCAGGGACGCCGAATGACGTGGCTTCAGTCGATCCTGCCATGTCTGACGCTGCTTGGCGGGGCTGTTGTTATTATGATCAGTATGGATATGGATAGCTGGAACGGAATTGGCTATGCACTTCTTGGTTTTACCCTGGGTACATCCGGGCTTCTGACGTTGGTTACGGTAGCGATTACAGCTCTGGTGCTGCGGCGGCGTGGAAGGAATTAGACTTCATGCCGAGGTGTAGCCAAGCACTGCACGCGCGTGGATCTGCGCGGCAACGGGTCGCGGCTGCTTGACACAAGGGAAAGGGGCATGTGATGAACAGCATAGTGTTGGAACATTGGTCTGCTGAGCAGCGTGAGCTGCCTGGCATGAATTGCATTGCTTTTGCAGATGGAACGGTCATTATTTTAGATATCCGTAAATACGATGATCCGAACAGCGGTGAGCGAACCATGTGCTGTTCTCCCTTATGTGATACAACGATGAAGAGCGTGGAGAAGTACAACCCCGATTGCTGGACGATGGTGGATACATGGACGAGTGTTGATTATCAAGGCGGGAAAATCGTTGGCGGGGACGGGGCTATGGGGAATGAAGGTTTCATTGCCTGTACTGATGCAGAAGACCGTTTAGTGTGGGGCGTGTTTTTCGAGGATACGAATCCGATTAAAAAAATAAGTGTGAACGGCACTACATTAATTGCAATTAATGAACATGAAGAGCTGTGTATTGAGATTAACCTGCATAATATGGTCGATATCAAGATAACCTGTCTGCGGTAATTCGAGCATATGCTTATCCCCGGATTTTCTCTTTTGGAAAAGGAAAACAAAAAAATCTGGGGATGCTGATGAAGGATTTCCATGATAGACGTGGGCATGGGTACATGGGGTGGTTGCAGAAAAACAGTCCGCTGTGCTATATTAACAGTACTTATGACAAAGGGAGGTGAAGACAGGTGAATCACAACATGCTTAACAACCGTATTAGCCAGCTGCCGATTGCTATGGCTGGCATTGTTCACACTTTTCCGAACAACGGGAGAAGTCTGTCCAATTTTGAATATACGGAAATTAACATGTGTGAGAAGATGCCTGCCTTGACCTCATTCGGACGATAAGCATATTTGCTTTATTGCTTTCTGAAGGGCCGCGGAGCTAACCTCCTGCGGCTCTTTTTGTGTTGCGGTCAGGCTCTTCCAACTATAGGAGGAACCTTATTATGATGATCATTAGCGCGCAACAGCTGAAACAATATCACGGAGCACATCTGGTGCTGGACGGCATTACATTTGAAATTATGGAAGGGGATAAGGTTGCCCTCATCGGCCGCAACGGAAGCGGCAAAACAACCTTGATGCGTCTCATGGCCCGGTTAAGCCAGCCGGATGAGGGACAGCTAATGCTGAAAAAAGACACAAGAGTCGGATATGTAGCTCAAGTTCCCGAAGGGCTGGATGACCGTACTGTACTGGATGTACTGGGACTTGGATTTCAGGAGCTAATCGCCTGTCGTACACAGATGAAGGAACTGGAGCAGCAGATGTCTGATCCAACCTGTGCGGCCGATCCGGAGCAGCTGGAGCGTCTGCTCAAACGGTATGCCGCGCTGCAGGAGCGATTCGAGCGCGAAGGCGGTTATGAGATGGATGCACGCATTGACCAGGTCGCGGACGGACTGGATATTGCGAAGACCCATTATAGCTGGCGCTTCGGCTCTCTATCCGGTGGTGAGCAGACTCGGGTGGTGCTGGCTTCACAGCTCATTGTGAGTCCAGATCTGCTGCTGCTGGATGAGCCAACCAACCATCTGGATCTGGAGCGGGTGGAGTGGCTGGAAGGTTTTTTACGTGAATACAACGGCACGGTTGTTCTTATCTCGCATGACCGTTATTTCCTGGATCGGGTGGTGACACGCACGCTGGAGCTGGAGGATGGCGAGGCCGAAACCGCAGCAGGTGGATATACCGAATATATGAAGGTGAAGGAGCAGCGGCTGCTGAAGCAGTTTGAGGAATTCAAGGAGCAGCAGAAGGTTATCAAAAAAATGAAGGAAACGATTCGCCAGCTGGAGGAATGGGGCCGTGTTGGCGGCAATGAAAAGTTTTTCCGGCGTGCGGCCTCCATGCGTAAAGCGCTGGAGCGGATGGAGCAGGTGAAGCGTCCTGTGCTGGAGCGTCGTCATGCGGATTTTGATGTGCGTCCTACAGATCGCACGGGTAAGCGTGTGGCGGTGCTGGAGGATGTGGAGAAACGATATGGCGACCGGGATATTTTACGAGGCGTATCTGCTCTGCTGGAATATGGCGATAAAACGGCCTTGATCGGCCGCAACGGTTCGGGTAAAACAACGCTTTTCAAACTGCTACTCGGTGAGGAGCAGCCTGATGCAGGCAAGCTGGAGTGGGGTGCACGTGTAGATGTCGGTTATCTTGCCCAACAGGAGGAGCCGTTGAACCCCAAGCTCAGCGTGCTGGAGCACTTCCGTCTGGAAGCAGGTGTGGAGGAAGGAGAAGCGCGTGGCATATTGGCTCGATATCTGTTCTATGGTGCAGATGTTTTTCGCTCGGTCGGACAGCTGTCCGGGGGAGAGTGGACCCGTCTGAGGCTGGCGTTGCTGGTGCAGCGCAAACCGAATGTACTTTTACTGGATGAGCCGACCAACCATCTTGATATTGCTTCAAGAGAGGCGCTTGAGGATTCGCTTGCTGATTTTGAAGGCACTGTGCTTGCGATCTCGCATGATCGTTACTTTGTGAATCGCCTTGCTTCCCGAGTATGGGAGCTGGAGGAGGGTCAGCTGACAACGTACCTTGGGGATTACGAGGCGTATCGGGAGAAGAAGCTTGAATTGCAGAACCGAGTAGCGAAAGATATATCACGGGATCGGGGAACAAGCGAAGTCGGAAATGGATCGAAAACCGGGAGAAGGACTGAGGGGACAGACGGGAGCAGAACGGCGCAGGAGTCTGGACCGAAAGCAGGGGGCCGCGGACGGGGGACCGTATATGCAGGCGGAGAGACTGCCCCTGGGCAATTTCAAGTTCATGCTGAGCATGATGCTGGACAGGTAAAAACGGATCAAGGGAACGACAACGGAAGTAGCAGTAGGAGTGGCAGTCGTAACCGAAACAGCAGCAGAAATGGGCAACAAGGATCTGTACAAAAGTTGGAGCAGGCAATGGCTCGAATAGAAGTTCAGATTCAGGAGCTTGATCGGCAGCTTGAGACGTTAGCCAATGATTCGGCAGCTCTGGAGCAAACGTGGAACGAGCGAGAGCAGTTATCCGCAGCGTACGATGAGCTGTTAGCTCAATGGGCCGAGATGTGAGAATAACTACAAGCGCAGCACAACGGTTGCACGTCAAAAGCATGAATGATTTAGGGTAACTAGAGGAAAAGAACTTAAAAGAACGCATAAGACTGTCTCACCGTTGACATGCATTTGGTATGCATAGATGGATGTGAGGCAGTCTTTTTTTGTGGCGTTTCGGTAGATAGCTTCAAATGCCGAATAAGGTCTGTGGCAATCGTGAATGCGGCTGGAGCATGCAATAGAAAATTCCATGTTTCTTTTTACATGTCATAGCGAATAGTGTAACTTTTTTCCTCCTCATGCGTTTAATACGTTTGTGTGTATTGAAACGGCTCACCTACGAGCTCGCAGAGAGGGAGGAGACAGCAATCTATTATTCATTGACGTATCGCAGCTGGTCGGAGGATAAGCAGGCAGAGACGGGTGTACTGGAACAGACCTCGGTTACACGGGATGAATTGTTCATGCGCAAGCTGGTGGACGCAACTCTGATGAAAAACAAATTATGGGCCCATCTGTCCAATGAATGTCAGGATCGGCGGGAGCACGCCATCTATGTGACAGCTTATGATCAGCAGATGCCGGAAGGGCACGGTGCTGCTATTGCGGATGCGGCGCTGGGCATGTGTAAAATGTCCTCCATGTACAGCCCGGAGTATATGCTGTGGAATGGGCGATCCTTTGAGGAACTGGAGCTGATGGAGTCCGCTGGCTACACGATGGAGCTGGCTGAGCAGCTCCTGGACCATTACATGGTTCGGGCGGGCAGGACGTATGAGATTCTGTATTCCGTGCTGGATACGGATCGCAAGAAAGTGCTGTTTTTCGTGAAAGAGGTGGATCTGTAATGAAGGAAGAAGAGGTGCAAAAGTCTTTATCTATACAGGAGGCTGGAGTGGCTGAAAACATCAACGAGAATAAATCCTCCTCCCATTCAGGAGTTGAATCCATGCGGGGATTCGAGCCTGTACCGGCATTGAAGCATGAAACGGGGACTGATTTTACGCCGAGCTCTGAGCCAGCGGCGGTATCTGTTTCCCCAGAAGGTTCGAAATCAGCATCAGGTTCTAAACCGGGTTCCAAGGCCAAGCTGGTGGCCTTCTCGCTTATGCTTGCTGTGCCTGCGGTGCTTGCAGGATGTGGCAGTAATGACGAATGTGATCCTCAGTATGATGAAGGATGCGAGTACGATTCCAGCAGTGGTCATTACTATTATGGCGGATACGGCGGATCATCCTATCGCAGCAGCAAGGACGGCAGCAGTTCATATAAAAGCTCTTCCAAATCTAAATCGAGCGGTTTCGGCAGCTTTTTCCGCAGCTCGGGAGGTTAATTGCATGGGGCAAGGGGAAATCAGCACCAGTCTACAATGGGGCAGAAGGAGGATGGCTGCATGAGAACCGTTTTCCCGCTTCCATTCAGTCACGATGAGGTTTTCTCAGGGGAAGCCGGAGAGAAGATTCCATATCATCGCATGTATGGCAAGCAGTATTGTGTGCCATCACTGACGGTTTATACACCGGAGGAGCTGAATGAACTGCGTGCTGCGGCCGAGGCAGTGGACGCTATTTACAGTAAAGTCATGCGTTTTATCCAGCGATATATGCCGGATTCGTTTCTGGAGGGACCGCTTGGCATTCATCCGGGGCTGATTGCGGCAGCTCGGTTGGAGAGCGTTGCAGGCGGGATTACTCGTCAGGACTGGATCATAAGTGAAGCTGGTTTGAAGTGTATTGAAAATAATACCGATACGCCTACGGGCATACCCGAATCAGCGGCACTTGAAAGCCTTCTGATCGGACTCGCGGCCGACCAGACATGGACTGCACCCTCGGCTCATATGGATGAGCGTATTCGGGAATGCTTCCGCTCCTGGCTAACGTTCTATGCCGAGCAGGGTCTGGAGGGGCCGGTTACATTTACTTCATATGGCGAGCATGTTGAGGATCGAACCAATACCATCTACTTGATGGAGCGTTGTCGTGAAGCCGGATATGATGTGCTGTATGCACCGCTTGAGGAGCTTGAGATTGTACCGAGAGAAGGACTGTATCATCAGGGACGCGAAATCCGTCTTTTATATCGTCTGTATCCGCTGGAATATCTGATTGGGGATCGGGACGAGACGACGGGTGTGGACATTGGTGCTGCATTGATTGAGCTGGTACATGAAGGAAAGCTGGGGCTGATGAATCCGGTGCAGCATGTTCTGATGCAGAGCAAAGGCTTTATGGCCGCGATCTGGTCGCTGTATGAGCGGAATGAGCAGACGCCCGAGTACTGCGGGTTTACGCTTTTTGATGAGACTGAGATGCAGGTGATCTCGCGCTATCTGCTGCCAACGTACTTTACTGCGGCGCCGTTTGAGCAGAGCGCTGTGCCTTATGCAGCCAAGAGCTATTGGGGACGCGAGGGGCGCGGAACTCTTTTGCTGGATCAGGAAGAAGTTCTGGGAACGATGGAGATGAACACGGAAATTCAGTTGCAGTCTGCAACGCAGGATAAAGATGAAAAAGACGATGCAGATGAAGAGATTGAAGCGTATTATGCGAATCAACCCAAGGTATATCAGCAGCTGGTGCCGATGGAGCAGGCGTCAATTCAGACGGAGGATGGTCCATACAGCGGTTATCTGTTGACTGGTGTATTTGTGATTGGAGGACGATTTGCCGGCATGCTGCCGCGGGTTGGAGAGAAGGTTACCGGTGATATGGCCTATTATTGCGCAGCATCGGTACGTGAACGGATGAATGATGAGGAGGAGAAGGAATGGAGAAGCTGGGATTAAACCTGTTAAATGTGGCACTAGGTATGGGGATTTTGCTGTTGGTGCTGGTGTGTGGATACTTTGCTTTCAGCAAATTGACCCGGTATAACGATAGTGAGGAAATTGCAAAAGGCAATGAAGCGGCGGGTATGTATATGGGCAGCAAGCTGCTGGGGCTGTGTATTATTGTGGGTATGGTATCCTTCTCGACGCATGCGTGGCTGGATATGCTGCTGTGGTCAGCACTGGGTATTATTATTCTGTGCCTGGTCTATATTATATTTGATTTCCTGACACCGAAGATGCGGGTGTGTGAGGAAATTGCGCGTGGTAATATGGCGGTGGCACAGCTGCTTCGATCCATTATCATCGGTGTCTCCATCGTCATCGGTACGTTTTTGATGTAAAATAAACCCTGACGTTGTACATGGATATATCCGATGAATGAACTTGCGATGTACACGATAATCGTTCAACGGATGTAGAACGAATTTTATATGGAAGAAGGAGCGCGCAGCATGAGAAGAGTCATCATTGATACGGATACGGCAGGAGACGATACGATTGCGATCCTGACGGCATTGCATCATTTTCAGGTGGAGGGCATTACGATTACTGGCGGCAACGTGCAGTTTGACCAGGAGGTTGAAAATGCACTGTATACCGTACAGGTTGCCGGACACGGCGGCAAGGTCCCGGTATACAAAGGCTGCGAGCGGCCGCTCATGGCCTATGGTCAGGCCCAGCACCGCACGGTGGAAGATGTGCACGGCGATGACGGCATGGGCGGTGCACATTTCCCGAAAGCCGATCAGCGTCCCGAGAGCGGGCATGCGGTTGATTTTATTATTGATAAGGTGCATGCAAACCCGGGGGAGATTGAACTGCTTGCGATTGCACCGCTAACGAATATTGCGATGGCCATTCAGAAAGATCCAACGATTATCCCTGAGATTGCTCATCTGTACATCATGGGTGGAACGAACAATGCACTGGGCAATATCACACCGGCAGCGGAGTATAACTTCTATGTGGACCCGGAGGCGGCCAAAATTGTTCTGCATGCAGGCATCCCGACTACGATGGTTGGCTGGGAGATGTGTACCCAATACTCGGTGATGGATGATGATGATCATGCCGAGATTGCAGCGCTGGGTACATCGGGTGCGGACTTTTTCACGGCAATCAACAAGGTGGTTATGCAGTTCAACAAATCCGTACATAAACTGAACGGAACAACCCACCCGGATACACTGCTGATGGCCGTGGCGGCTGATGAGTCGCTCATGACCAAGTCCGGTCATTATTATGTCGATGTGGAAGCGGCTGGAGAACTGACTCGTGGATACAGTGTGGTTGATATCAACGGACGTTTCGGCAAAGCGCCGAATGTACGGGTGTGCGAGGCAATTGATCGACCGAAGTTCAAGTCCATGCTGCTGGATGTGCTATCTACGATTAAGTAATCCAGGTTGCGTAAATGATGAGTGTGACAGTAGCTCGGCAGAGCTACTCGGTGAAATTTAAATAAACATCCATTATGCAAAAGGATGTACTGTTCTAATCCGTACCTTTAACCAGGTGCGGATTTTTATTTTGCCTATTCTCATACAAACTACTTCATCTGTCGTAGTAATTGTGCTATACTCGAACTACTACGACAGATGGAGTAATGAGGAGGAATACCTTTTGTGATCAGCAGTGATGTCATACGTGGTTATAATGATACGCTTATTCTTTACATGCTGCTTGAAGGTGAATCGTATGGATACGAGATTTCCAAGAACATCCGGCAGCTAACAGACGAAAAGTATGTCATGAAGGAGACTACACTTTATTCAGCCTTCACCCGTTTGGAGAAAAACGGTTATATCGAATCCTTTTATCAGGATGAAAGTAGTCTGGGCAAACGCCGTACCTATTACCGGATCACGCCAGCTGGCCTGGGCTATTACAGGGAGAAGTGTGAGGAATGGAAGGTTACGCAAGAGGTTGTTAATCTGTTTATCAGGGAGCTGTGACGGGATATGGAGACAATTATGGTGTATCTGGACAATATGTTTGCGGGTTTGCCAAGAACTTCTGAGGTGGAGCGTATGAAGCAGGAGCTTCTTTCAGGTATGGAGGATAAGTATCTGGAGTTAAAGCAGGAGGGCAGATCGGAGAACGAAGCGGTTGGCATTGTTATCTCCGAATTTGGCAACATTGAGGAACTGATGGCAGAACTGGGTATTCAGCCTGAGGATCCTGAGGAAACATTTCCAGTGCTGGCGGAAGAAGAGGTTCATGCCTACATCGAGGCCAAGCGAAGCGCGGGCTTCTGGACAGGGCTGGGTGTGTGGCTTTCTTCAACAGGTATAGCTTTTCTCATTCTGATGGATAAGTTGTTCGAAAGCAGGGGTACATCATCAGGTCAAGGCACGGTAGACATTGGCACTGTGCTGGGCATGAGTGGTATGTTTGTGTTGGTGGCTGTTGCCGTGGGTATGTTCATTTATAGCGGTATGAAGCTGGCACGGTTTGAGTATATGGATAAAGGGTTTCAGCTTCCCCGTTACCTTCTCATGACTCTTCAGCGGAGCAAGGCTGACTTTGCACTGACGTATCGGGTTGCCCTCATTACGGGCGTATGTCTCTGCATCCTGTCTCCTGTTTTCATTTTTGCAGGAGCCTATGTGAATGATACCTATGCAGTTTACGGTGTGTCAGCACTTTTGGCTACGGCAGGTATTGGTGTGTTTTTGTTTGTCTATTACGGCAATATTCAGGGTTCCTATACGACGTTGCTGGAGGATCAGCACCTGAATGCAGCCAAGAGGGAGGAGGCACGAGTAGTTCGAGCCGTAGGGGCTGTTGTGTGGCCGCTGGCGACAGCGTTCTTTCTGTTTACTGGTTTCGTGTATCAACGCTGGGATATCAACTGGGCCATCTTCCCGATTGTCGGCATTCTCTCCGGCAGCTTCAGCAATGTGTATCACCTTGTGAAGGATAAAAAGCCATCCTGATTTTTGTATCACACTACGTCTTCGGAAACGATTGAAGCATGCTGACCCGCCTTATGAAATACGATAAGGCGGGTATTATGCATTTTTATGCATAATACGTCCAAAAAAACGTAGTTGTGAGTATGCGTTACGCCCCCAAAAACGAGCGAATGCCTGTAGTAACGAGGTCATGGTCCTCCTCATCAGGCAGACCGGATATCGTGATGGCACCGACCTGTCCTGCCCACGGCAAATGGTGGATTTTATCGGATGTTATAAGAGATGCGCGCCTGTCTCATTTGGAGGCGCCATAATTGCTGTGGTAAAGTAAGAGGAAAATGATACAGGGTGCGCTTCGCTTGAACTTATAAGTGCAGCTTAAAGCAGGCAGGAGGGAATGGGCGATGCTGTTTTATTTTGTCGCACTGCTGGTTACGCTGGTGGACCAGGGGACTAAAATTGCAGTCCGAATGTATATGGAGGTTGGCGAGGTGATGCGGCTTGGTGATTCGGGGATGCAGCTGCAGCATTATGAAAATAGCGGTATGGCGGGAAGCATGTTTCAGGGTAATGCACGTCTATTTGGAATAATCGCCGTGTTGTTTATCGCAGGTATGCTCTATTATCGGCGCAAAGGCGAGATACGGGGATTCTGGATGCAGGCCGGGGCAGGCTTTATGGTCGGTGGTGCTCTCGGCAACGCTATAGATCGGTTTGTTTATGCGCGGGTTACAGATTTTCTGGTGTTTCCGTCGGGACGAGGCATATTGAATCTGGCAGATGTGGCCATTAACATCGGTGTGGTGATGTTGATCATCGGCATGTTGATTCGTGTATACCAGGGATATCGGAAGAAGCGTCTGCGTAATGCGTTACCGAAAGCATAATTGTTTTATAAAGAACCATGAGTGTGGGAGTTCTGCTATGGCACAGGATGAGTTCGTTATTGATTAACAACTCAAACTGTGCTATTTTGAATTCGGTTAGTTTAATCAGTAAACTAAGTTGAGTCTTGCTTAAAGAAAAAAATAGTAAATTCAAAGGGAAAGCTTTGCAAGCGCTTCAATGAGTAGAACAGCATACACAGACGAATCCGGCATCGAGTGTATCCCGTCATCCAGAATACGGGCGTGAGATGGTGGTTTCTTTACCATGCAGAAAGAGGGGATTTCGGAAGGTGCAGCGGCAAACCAGACCTTTTAATTCACTTCGTAATCAGATCTTTGTCGGTTTTGTGATGGTGATGCTCGTAGTTCTGCTCATCGCAGGTATTACGGCATATGACCGTGTAGCGTCTTTGCTGAAAAGCAACGCCGAGAAGCACATCCAGCAGACAGCCGTACAAGCCAGTGGCAGGCTGGACGCACTTATCGCACAGGTCAATTCCTTAACGTCTCAGGTTGCAGATGATACCTATCTACAGCGTTTGTTATATGAGGAGAAGCAGGGGAAGAAGGCTACCTTTAATCAGCGGCAGGCACTCCTGCAGATCGCGGGCAGTTATCAATCCTTCATTAATGGTGCGCAGAGCATGGAAATTTACACGACGAATTACAGTCGGATATTTCCGATGGATGACCGTTCATTAAGTCACAGGCTGGATCGAGGGTGGATTGTTCAAGCCGATGAGGGTAAGGGGCGGCTGGTATGGGCCGGCTCTGATCCCGATGATCCAAGCATTCTTCTGGCCATTCGGCGAATCAACTTGCTGGATCGTTCTTTTGAGCATGGCGGTTATGTAGTTGTGCGTATGCAGCGCAGTTTTTTTCAACTCAATGATTCAGAGCGTTCGGACGGCTCTCAGGATTCAATCATGCTGCTGGACGGCGGCGGAGAGGTCGTGACCTCCAATCTGGATGTACACCTTGACCCTCAAGCAGTGATGGATAGTGAATCTGTCGTTCAGAATGGCAAGGAGTCGTATATCGTGGTGAAGCAGCGATCCGAGCTAACGGGCTGGACGCTTGCGGTATTAACCCCGCTGCGGGAAACGACTGAAGGGGTGTCCATTCTGAGAACGGCTTTATTTGTATCGGGCGTTATAGGCGTTTTGCTTTTTCTGGTGATGTCCTTTTTTCTGTCTACGATGATTACTCGTCCGTTGATTCGCCTGATGCGGGCAATGCGGGGAGCCCAGCCTGGGGCGATGAGGCCCAATCTCATGGTTAGCTCCACTTCGGAGATCAATGAGCTGAATGAGGTGTATAACCAGATGGTCTACAGGCAGAATGAGCTGGCACAGGTAGTGCATGACAAGGAAGTCATGCAATCCCGGGCAGAGCTGAAGGCGCTGCAATCGCAGATTAACCCTCATTTTCTGTTCAATACACTGGAAGCCTTCTATTGGTCACTGGAGGACAAGGGGGAGGAGGAAATGGCTCGAATGGTTATCGCGATGTCCCGATTGTTTCGTTATATCATCTCCAGCCCGCATCAGGATGAATGGGTGACAATTGCGGACGAGCTTGAGCATGTAGAGCGGTATCTGAACATTATGCAGATGCGGCTTGGCGACAGGATGCGGTGGGAGATCCAGCTGAGTGAAGAGCTGCGCACGGTACCGATGCCCAAGCTGCTGATTCAGCCGCTAGTGGAGAATGCCGTATTGTACGGTGTGGAGAGCACTCTGAAGCCAGGAAAGATAGAGATCAACGTGTATCCGTCATCCATCCCAGGTTTGGTATGTGTGGAGGTGCGTGATGATGGGCCAGGTATAGAGGAGGAGCGTCTTCAGACGATCCGGCAAGCATTAAAGGGTGGTGATCCGCTGTCCCCTGGCAGAGGGACCGGTGTAGGGCTGGTCAACGTCCATCAGCGTCTTCAATTGTACTTTGGCGGCAGCCCGCTTGGTGATTATGCAAGACTTGCGGTAGACAGTGAAGCGGGAGCCGGAACGGTAATTCGTTTTTATATTCCAAGGGGAACGGAGGCTTCATATGATTCATGAAAAAACGATTCTGATTGTGGACGACGAACCTCGCACAAGAGAAGGCATCCGTAAAACACTGGAGGCATGGTATGCCGGTAAGAACCGAATACAGACAGCGGCTAGCGGTGTTGAGGCCAGAGAATGGCTCGCGAGCCAGCCTGCCGACCTGCTGATCACGGATGTGCGTATGCCGGAATTTTCCGGCTTGTCGCTGGTGGAAGCGATTCAGCATTTTCCTAGTAAACCTGCGGTTCTCATTATGTCAGGGTATGCGGACTTCACGTATGCACAGCAGGCGATCAAACTGGGCGTGGTGGATTATTTGTTGAAACCCATTGAGAAGGAGCAGCTGCTCCAGACGGTGGAAAAAGCACTTCATATTCATGAGCAGCAGCGGCGCATCCAGGCCATGCAGGAAATCGTTGATCCCAAGCTGGTGGATATCCGGGAGCGGAGGGATCAGCAGGGCGACACCCCGATTGGAGAAGCCTTGTCCTATATTGAGGCACATCTGGGGGAGCCCGTAACGATGCGGGAGCTTGCCGACTCCGTGCACCTGAACTCCAGTTATTTCAGCGTATTGTTCAAAGAGCAGGTTGGTTTGAATTTCAGTGAATATCTGATGCGCAAACGTGTCCAGCGGGCGAAGGAATTACTGGTGCAGACTGCCTTGCCTATATCGGAGATTGCCGGGAGAGTGGGCTACCAGACGGATAAGTATTTTATCAAAGTGTTCAAAAGCCTGGAGGGCATCAGTCCAAGCAAATACCGCCATACCGTAAATGAGAAGAGTTAATAAGTGTATATGCGTGATATAGAAAAAACCTCTTAAAATAGTGGAGTTTTACCAAATCATCCTATCCTTATGAGGTGGGAGGGCCCATGCTACAATTTCATTAAAGCGGTTACAACAACCGTAATTCCACTATTGGGGGTTGGAAATATGAATAAAAAGACACTGGCCATGCTGCTGTCATGGACACTGATTCTGGCTGTCATTTTGTCTGGATGTAACAGTGCAGGTTCTGGTACAGGCAGTGAATCCGGCAGTAATGCAAGTGGTGGTGACCAAGGCGCAGATGGCAAGGTTACGTTGAAATTCATGCATCTCTGGCCTGCTGGCAGTTCAGCACAACAGAACAAGCTGGTCAATGATATTATCCAGCAGTATCAGACCGATAACCCAAATGTGACGATCAAGCAGGAAGTGCTGGAGAACGAACAATATAAGAACAAGCTGAAGATTCTGTCTGCCTCTAATGAACTTCCTGATGTCGGTGTAACCTGGGCTGCGGGCTTCCTGGAGCCTTACGTAAAGGGTAATCTGTTTGCACCGCTGGATGAGTTGCTGAATGGTTCGCTGGGCGAGAAGTTCATTGCGGGCACAACGGAGGCTTATGCAGTTGACGGGAAAACGTATGCGCTCCCAATCGAGCTGAACATCTCTCCGATCTATTATAACAAGGCGATTTTTGCAAAATACAATTTGCAGCCGCCAGCCACCTACGATGAATTCCTGAATGTGGTGAAGACGCTGACTGACAATGGTGAAGTGCCGATTGCACTGGGCAACAAAGACCGCTGGACCGGCTCACTCTGGTATATGTATCTGGCAAATCGTGTAGGCGGGGATGCTCTGGAGAAAGCCATTAACGGCTCTGGCAAGTTTGATGATCCGGCTCTGACGCAGGCTGCGGCGGAAGTGCAGAAGCTGGTGGATATGAATGCATTTAACAAAGGTTTTAACGGCTTGTCCAATGATGAGGGTAAATCTGAATTTATGAACGAAAAGGCTGCTATGTACCTGATGGGAACATGGGAACTGCCGAACTTTACAACGAATCCCGACATTCCGCAGGAGTTCAAGGATAAGGTTGGATTTTTCAAATTCCCGACCATTGACGGCGGCAAGGGTGATATCAACAGCTGGGTCGGTGGACCGGGTGTAGGCCTGTTTGCGGCTCAGAACTCGAAAGTGAAGGACGAAGCTCAGAAATTTATTCAATACTTTGTGGAAAAATGGGGCGAAAGCTCGGTGACCGAGGCAGGGGTCATTCCTGCGACTAAAGTGGATACCGCTACAGTACAGCTGCCACAGCTTTACATCGATCTGTTGAACGAGTTAAATCAGGCAAGCAGCCTGACGCTCTTTGCAGATGTACAGATGAAACCGGCTGCTGCTCAGGCGCATCTCGATATGATTCAGGCGTTGTTTGGCAAAGCAGTCACACCGGAGGACTTTGTGAAGAATCATCAGGCGGCCATCGACAAGGGTAACTAATGTGCCCTGCTGCTTATACTGATGGCTAATACACACCTCACCTGCACCATCTGAATGCTTGAACGCTCGAAGGGAGGACCCAGTCTTGGACAAAGTCATGTCGAACCGTCTGGTGGCTGCGCTGTATGTGCTTCCTGCACTGCTTTTGCTGCTGGTTCTGGTCTACATCCCGATTGTGCTTACCGGATATTACGGTTTGATGCAGTGGGACGGGATCGGAGCAATGACGTTTATCGGTCTGGACAATTACACCGCACTGCTGCAGGACGGCACGTTCTGGCAGAGTGCAAATCATACCTTTTTGTTAGCCTTATTCTCTGCGCTGAGTCTCATCGGATATTTGATGATTGCGCTGGTGCTGTCAGGCAAGATCAAGGGAGCCAACTTTTTTCGCAAAATATATCTCATTCCGATGCTTTTATCTTCCGTTGCTATCGCTCAGTTATGGCTCAAAATCTACCATCCCAGTAACGGTGTACTGAACACGTTTCTGGAAGCGATCGGTTTCAGCAATCCGCCAGCCTGGCTGGCGGAGCCATCACTGGTGCTGTATGCCCTGTTCGTACCGATTCTGTGGCAGTATGCAGGCTTTTATATTTTGATTTATTATGCTGCACTCAAAAATATCCCGGAATCACTCATTGAGGCCGCTCGCATTGACGGTGCGAATCCGTGGCAGATTGCGTTCCGCATCAAGCTGCCGCTGATTACGGAAGTGATCAAGGTTACCGTGGTGCTGGCTGTGGTCGGCTCACTGAAATATTTTGATCTGATCTATGTCATGACAGATGGCGGCCCTAACGGTGCGAGTGAAGTAATGGCCTCCTACATGTATCGTCAGGCGTTTCGCAGTTTTGACTTTGGATACGGCAGTGCAGTAGGGTTCTTCCTGTTGCTCATCTGCCTGGTCGTGACCTGGCTGCTTCGCAAGGCCACAGCCTCCAAAGATACAATTCAATATTCCTGACGCATACGCAAAATGAAAGGAGGTTATCCCGTTGAAGACGGAACCAGCTGTTCGGCTGCCAGTGGGCCCGCAGGCAGGTCATAGCCCTGTATGGACGAAAAGACTAGGATATGTCCTGCTCTATGTGCTGCTGTCCCTGGTAGCTTTGCTTCAAATCCTGCCATTAGTGTGGCTGATGTTATTTTCACTCAAAAATAATCAGGAAGTATTCGACATGGCTCCTTTTGCCCTCCCGGCTACGCCGCGTTGGGAGAATTATGTCAAAGTATGGACGGAAGGCAATATCAGCTTGTATTTTTTTAACAGTGTGTGGATTACAGTGGTTTCTGTCGTATTTACAGTACTGTTTGCCAGTCTCGTAACGTTTGCCATTACACGGATGCGCTGGAAGGGACGTTCGCTGGTGCTGGGGTTATTCATGGTGGGGCTGATGATTCCAGTTCATTCCACCCTCATTCCGCTGTTCAGCCTATTTTTGAAGCTGCATCTCACAGACCATCCGTTATCGGTCATTCTCTCTTACATTGCATTTAATATGCCGATCACGATTATGATCCTGCTCGGGTTCTATTATGCACTTCCGAGAGAGGTGGAAGAGGCAGCGGTGATGGATGGATGCTCTGTCAATCGGATATTCTTCCGGATCGTGCTGCCGATGACCGCTTCCGTGCTTGCTACGACAGCGATCATTAATATGATCTATGACTGGAATGAATTTATTTTCGTTAACACCTTCATTAGCTCAGATACGTATAAAACGCTGACGGTCGGGGTGCAAAACTTTATTGGACAGTATACAACCGATTGGGGTGCGATTGGTGCTACGCTGATGATCAGCATCCTGCCTATTCTGATCGCGTTTCTGGTATTGAGTGAACGAATTGTCGAAGGCATCGCGGCCGGTTCGGTTAAAGGATGATTGCCTGCCAGTGCTTTTGTTATTTTAAAATGTAACAGATTTAATGCCCTTCCATTAATCACGTAGTATGCGTGGTGGAAGGGCTTTGTTATGTCTTGGAGTCGTCACAGAGCACTATGCGGAACTGGTAGACGGACAGGTTTTATGAAAACGGTAAAATACCTATTTCTGGAATTTCAAAAAACTTTCAATTATTTTCGTAAAACTACTGCATTTTCAAACCACCTGTGCTAACATACCCTATGAAATCAAGCCCACGTTGGAAAGGTGAGAAAATGACAGCAATATCCTCCACCAAAGAGTCCCTCCGTTCAGATGCCAAGGATTTGAAATTAATTCGGCTGACCTGGCCTATATTCCTGGAACTCTTCTTGTTTATGTTGATGGGGAGCGTAGATACGCTCATGCTTAGTTCTGTATCAGATAATGCCGTCTCCGGGGTGGGTGCGGCCAACCAGATTATCTCGATTGCAATTTTAGTATTGGAAGTCATCGGGCATGGTGCCGCGATTGTTGTGGCTCAATACATTGGATCGAAAAAGCTAATGGAAGCAGCACAGGTTACAGGTAATGCGATTACGCTCAACCTTGCAGTTGGCTTGATTCTGAGTGTGATTTTCCTGGTGTTTGGCGGACATTTGCTGACACTTCTGAATATTCAAGGCGAAATCTATGATTACGCCCGTTCGTATATAAGTATTGTCGGGGGTGGGATTTTCCTCCAGGCCCTTATTAATGCGCTGGCTGCAATTATACGGACACACGGTTATACCAAGGAAACGATGTATGTGTCCGTGTTTATGAATGTGATTCACGTTGTTGGTAACTATGCTCTGATCTTTGGACATTTCGGCCTGCCGAAGCTGGGTGTGGAAGGGGCAGCGATCTCGACGGTGGGAAGCCGTTTCATCTGCCTGCTGATCTTCTTCTGGCTGCTGTATCGGGTAAGTGAGGTTCGTGTAGATTTCGAATATTATATCAAGCTGTCCAAACATTTTATTGGCAAAATACTGCGAATCGGTATTCCGTCTGCGATGGAATCGATGGTTTATCACTCCTGCCAGCTCGTATTTACGCTGTACGTGACTTATCTGGGTGCAGAAGCGATGGCAACGAAGCAGTATGCAGGTAACATTTCAAGCTACATTTATCTGTTCAGTATGGCCATTGGCATGGGAACGTCTATCATTGTTGGGCGGCTTGTAGGTGCGCGTCGTAAGGATGATGCGTATAAACGTGTCTTTGACAGTGTAAAATGGGCCCTTTTGGCCACGATTGTGATTGACGTGATCATTATTATTTTCCGTGTGCCGTTGATGGGCATTTTCACAGATAATCCGGAGATTATCCGTCTGGGCGCCCAGGTCCTGCTGCTTAGTCTGTTGCTTGAAACCGGGCGTACCTGCAACATTGTCATTATCGGTTCGCTGCGTGCGGCAGGGGATGCGAAGTTCCCGGTATACATGGGGCTGATCTCTATGGTGTGCATGAGTCTGCCTCTTGGATATCTGCTGGTATTCCAGTTGAATCTGGGACTCGCAGGTGTATGGCTTGCCATTGCGGCAGATGAATGGACACGTGCGGTCATTATGTACTTCCGCTGGAAGAGCCGCGCATGGGAGAAGCATGAACTGGTGGAGCACGATGAGGATGAGACGGGTGCACAGCCGGTCCCGGCGGTCTGATGGGCTGTCACGTACTCGTGAAGCCAGTTCACAGTAGATTAGTAAAATGAGTCTTAGAGTTAAGCAGAACCAGTCATGGACAGTTATTGTCCCTGATCTGGTTCTGTTTTTTTATTTTCGCAAAAATGATCAAAACGGCTCGTTTGTGAACACGTATAGTAAGGATATGGGAGGGGGACATCCTCAATTGAGTCGATATCAGGAGATGATTCACAACAGCTTGATCTACATCGAGAACCATCTGCATGAAGAGATTGGACTGGAAGACGTGGCATCGCAGGCCTTGTTATCCCCTTATCATTATCACCGGGTATTCCGGGAAGAGGTGGGTATGACCGTGGTTGATTACATTCGACATCGGCGAATGAGTCTGGCGTCTATCGCACTGCGCTCCACAGACGCAGGTATTTTGGACATTTCACTTGCCTGCGGATTTGAAAGTCAGGAAGCGTTCACTCGTGCCTTTCGCAAAATGTATGGCATGCCGCCTGGGCGTTTTCGTAAATTATTTGATCTGAAACTATTCACCGGAAAAACCAGAGGAGGAGAAATAGAGATGAATGCTGCAACAGCAATCAAAGGTTGGATGTTAACGGGGAGTCACCCGCAAAACTATGAGATGGGCATTGATCCTGCCGAGGTACATCAAGGGAAGGCCTCGGGGTATTTGAAGGCCGTTACACCGATGGAGCCGAATGAGTTTGCGACGATGATGCAGCAGTTCCGGGCAGATAAATATGTAGGTAAACGGATGAAGCTGTCCGGGTTTGTCAAAACCGATCGTGTGGATGCATTCTGCGGACTATGGATGCGTGTGGATAACCACGTACATGATGTGCTGCAGTTTGATAATATGCACGACAGGCCGATCACGGGTACACAGCCATGGAATCAGTACAGCATTGTGCTGGATGTACCGGCAGAGAGTGCGGTGATCTCGTTTGGGGTGATCCTGAATGGCAAAGGAAAAGTATGGGTGGACAGTTTCCGCTTCGAGGAAGTGGATCTGAACACACCTGTGACCCATATGGAGACGGAATATGAGATGTCGGACGAGCCGTTAAATCTATCGTTTGAGGAATAGGAAATCAAATGGTGCGCGGGTTATTTTTAAACGGAAGAAGGGATGGGAATTATGGTATAATGCTGGTGAAGAATGGAGCTGATGATGTGTGACGGAACTGCTTGATCCACGGGTAGATTTTGTGTTCAAACGCATTTTTGGAAGTGAGCAAAATAAAGATGTTTTGTTGGCTTTTCTGAACAGCACGTTTATTGAAACTGGCGAGGCTCCCTTGACGGAGATTACGGTTATTAACACGTACACGGATAAAGATAGTCCAGAGGATAAACAGTCCATTCTGGATATTAAGGCGAAGACGGTGGAGGGCAAGCTCATTAATATTGAGATGCAGTTGTTCAACCCGTACCATATGGAGAAGCGAACGCTGTTCTATTGGAGTGAGATGTACTTCCACCAGATTAAAAAGGGTGAAAACTACAACCTGCTTAAAAAGTGTGTAACTATTAACATTTTGAATTATTCCTGTTTGGATAATGAACGTTACCACAATGTATTTCATTTGCGGGAAGACCATACAGGGATTAGCCTGACGGACGACATCGAAATCCATGTGATGGAGTTAACGAAGCTGGAGCAGCATGCTGTTCCGCTGGAACAAGGCGGGCTTGTGAATTGGCTGTTATTCCTGAAAGGGATCGACACATCAAACTGGGAGGTGCTGGCGATGAATGAACCGATGTTAAAGAAAGCGATGGATACGCTGGAGTTTCTGAGTCATGATGCTGCCACCCGCATGGCGTATGACGCCCGGATGAAGGCGTTGAGCGATGAAAAGTCGATGACTGAGGGCGCGCGGGCAGAAGGCTTACGGGAAGGTAAAAAGGAAGGCTTACGGGAAGGCAAAGAAGAAATGGCTCGTGAGTTGCTAGCCCTTGGTGTGGACATGTCGGCCATTGTGAAGGCCTCGGGCCTTTCCGAAGAGGAAATTCGGAAGTTGCTTCCATAAGTAGCATTCGGAGGTGCTGGCGATGAATGAACCGATGTTGAAGAAAGCGATGGATACGCTGGAGTTTCTGAGTCATGATGCTGCCACCCGCATGGCGTATGATGCCCGGATGAAGGCGTTGAGCGATGAAAAGTCGATGATTGAGGGCGCGCGGGCAGAAGGCTTACGGGAAGGTAAAATGGAAGGTAAAAAGGAAGGCTTAAGGGAAGGCAAACAAGAAATGGCTCGTGAGTTGCTAGCCCTTGGTGTGGACGTGTCTGCCATTGTGAAGGCCTCGGGCCTTTCCGAAGAGGAAATTCGGAAGCTGCTTCCATAGTTTAATTTCTTGAGGATCAGAATAACATGGGCCAATCCATCTGTGGAATGGCTCTTTTTGCTGTCTTTGGGGTATAAAAAGAAAAAGAGCAGCGTACCTGCTGCGAGATATCCAGAGGCTAATGAAACGACTAAAGTTTCATGGCGTAATATTCGCGATCTTGTTAACATAAACCCATAACTTATGACAGAGATAAAAAGGATGAATCCGATGAATAGAAAAGTGCTCGTTGTGGATGACGAATCCAGCATTGTCAGTGCCATTGCATATGCCCTTCGGCGTGAAGGGTATGAAGTGGAGACGGCAAACGATGGCGAAGAAGCTTTAGTCAAGGTAGCCTCGTTTCATCCTCAGGTTATAATTCTGGATGTTATGATGCCCAAACTGGATGGATATGGCGTCTGCCGCAGGCTGGAGGATCGGGAGGATATCGGCATTATTTTGCTGACCGTCAAAAATGAACTCGTTGATAAAATTGTCGGCCTTGAAATGGGTGCGGATGACTATATGACCAAGCCATTTGAAATCCGCGAGCTTCTGGCCCGCGTAAAGGCGCTAATGCGTCGTGTGGAAAAAAAGAGCCAGCCGCCGCAGGATAATACTCAAAGTCAGGCTATTGTGAACGGGGCACTGCGTATTCATGTCGCACACCGTACGGTGATGGTGGGTGAAGAGAAGCTGGATTTAACCCCGAAGGAATTCGACCTGCTGACCATTCTGATGTCCAATCCGGAACGGGTGTACACACGAGATGATCTTCTTGATCGGGTATGGGGCATGGAGTACGCGGGCGGCACACGGACGGTAGATATTCATATCCAGCGATTGCGCAAAAAAATCGGGGATACCGACCAGCAAATGCTGCAAACGGTATACGGCATTGGGTACAAGGCTGCCGCCACTGAAACAGGCGGGTATCTATGAGAGTCAGCATCAAGCTGAAATTCAGTGTATTTCTGGCAGCACTGCTTATTCTCACCGTAGTGGTACTGAGCTCCCTCGTGCTGCGAGGGATTGAACTTAATCAGCAATCACAGGTTGAAGGGATTCTGGCGCAGCAGACGCGGCTGGTTAATCTGAATGTTCGCCAAGCGTACTATACAGAGGCGGTGCGTCTGGAGCCGGAATTGTTCCTGCAGCAGAATGGGCGCAGATTGGCGAAGGCTCTTGCTGACTCGACGGGGCTGCCTATTGCGTTGTATGACATGAGCGGCAAACAGGTAGGAGCATCCTTTGCTCCGGGTGAAAGCGAACTTCTACAGGAAACACTGAATTATGCATTACAAAATAAAATAGCCTACCATGAGCAAGGGGATACCCTGCTTTATGCCGCGCCGCTGGATGGTCCAGAAGGACAGATTGGTGCGGTGTGGATTCAGTATTCTGTGCAGAGTTATCAGGATTTCTACGCACGTATCCTTCAGCTGTTTATATGGGCAGGCATTGCAGTTGTTGCACTCAGCTTCATTCTGGGTTATCTGTTCTTCAACCGTTTTGCTGTAGCGATTACCCGGTTGAAAAAATCAGCTGCTTCGATTCAAGAAGGGAACTATATTACCGAATCCCCGGTCAAACGTAAGGATGAATTGGGAGAGCTGGGCCAAGGCATTTATTATATGAGCACGTCCATTCGGCAGAATATTACGGCGATGCATGCCGAGCAGCAGAAGCTGGAACTTGCGATTGAGAAGCTGCAGGCACTGGAGCAGCAGCAGAAACAATATATCGGCAATATCAGCCATGAGTTCAAGACACCACTGACATCCATTAAGGCATATGTGGAGCTGCTGAATATGTACAAGGATGATCCCCAACTGCTGGACGATGCCACGAATAACATCGGGAAAGAAACCGAGCGGTTATATGAAATGGTGGAGAAGGTGCTGCATCTGTCTGCACTTGAAAAGTATGATTTCGAGAATCAGGCAGAGGACGTGGAGATCGGCGCATTGCTGGAGGATGCTTGCGGGCGAATGCGAGGCAAATTGGAGAAGTTTGCACTAAATATGGAGCTGCATCTGGAGCCTGCCGTCATTCACAGTGACCGGGAGAGTCTGATGCATATTTTCATTAACCTTCTGGACAATGCAATCAAATATAACGTACCGGGAGGCATCATTCGGGTCGAAAACGAATTGCGGATGAACGAGCGACAGGTGGTCATTCACATCTATAACTCAGGTACGCCAATTCCCGAAGAGGCACAGGAGAAGATTTTCGAACCCTTTTACACCGTCAACAAGGATCGAGCTCGCAAAACAGGCGGAACCGGACTCGGTCTGTCCCTCGTCAAGCAGTTTGTTGAGAAGCAGGGTGGAACAATTACACTGTTGCCCACTGACCCACAGCATCAAGAAGGCGTAACATTCCAACTCATATTTCCACTTGTAAATTAAGATAGAGATACAAGTTTACAAGTTGGAAACAAGTCTGAATAACTTTGGAAGTATGCCAGCCTTATGATTGGTCTATACACATTAGAAATCAAGGGGGACCATAACATGATAAATTGGAGGAAAGCGGCATTTGGTGCACTGGGAGCAGCCGTCCTGCTGACAACCGTTGCTTGTGGAAACACAACAGAGCCATCTGGCAATACACAAGGTGCGAAACCAGCTACGGATATTACCGTGAAAGACAACACCAATACGTCTGTATACCAGAATTTCAAGCTTGAGAAAATAGATAAACTGTCCAATATGCGGGGAATTGCTTGGTTAAACGGGGACTCCATCGTTACTGATAAAGAAAATACGTCCATGAAACCCGTCAGTGTCGAAGGGGAGGAACGGTATCCACATAACCTGTACATGTATGATCTGACGAAAGGCACAGATACACTGCTCAAAGAGAGTGAGGTCAATCTGGGAGCGCCGCAGATTTCGCCGGATGGGCAGCACCTTTTCTACTGGGAGACAGAGGAAACGACAGGCTGGCCTTTCATTCTGAACTTGCAAAGTGGAGAAGCGATAGCGGCTGGCAAACAGGATGGATTCATTCAGGAGGGGGCATGGCTGGACAATGAACATGTTGTTTTTTCGAATATGAAAGGAGAGCTGGTCTCGGCTGCACTGGACGGCACAACAAAAGTATTGGTAGAGACGGGCAACTTTAATGTGCGCAGCATCAAGGTGTCAAACAACGTGATCTATTACATCACAGGAGAAGACGGACAGCTGAATGCCTATGACGCCAAGACAGGTGAAGTTAGACAGGTGCTCAAAAGCGTAGAGTGGGTCATTCCTTCAAACGACGGAACAAGGCTTGCGATTGTAAAAAGAACAGCGGATACCAAACGGGCGCTGGTGCTCACCGATCTGGAAGGGAATGAAAAGGCCACACTTGCCAGAGGCACGCAAATTTTTGGCACAAGCTGGTCAGGCGACGACTCCAAGATTGCTTATACGATTCAATCCGATAACAACAACGAAAAGGGATTATTCGTATCCAACACGGAATCTGCAGAGCAATTCCAGCTCTCCGCAGATATGGATGAAGTGGCTGATGCATTAGCCTGGAGCCCGCAGGGGAACAAAATTTTGCTATCCCAATCCGTGATGGAAAATGAAAAGGTGCACTTTGTAACCTCAATCATTACTATTTCTGAATAGGGACCGAATATAGGGATAGTGGCGGCATAGAAGGTGTGTTCCATATCTTTCATGCCTTTCTATACATTTATATTGACTAAGTCCTTGCGCTTCCGATAAACTAGTATGCAGGAATATATAGTCGAATGGTGGACAGCAGTTCGAGACGGTGTTTCGAGCGGCTGTTTCTTTTCTTTTTTTGCAAGCCAGGGCGCAACGTAGGAGGCTCGCCGGAGGAACCGGCCAACAACATGGAAGAGGAACAGGTGATATACATGTGTAACAGCGCGTATCGCGTGCTTTTATATTATAAGTTCGTGAAGATTGAAGACCCTGAGACTTTTACGCAGGAGCATCTGCAATACTGTAAGGACCTGGGGGTGAAGGGCCGAATTCTGATCGCTTCAGAGGGCATCAACGGTACGGTTTCAGGAACACCAGAACAGACGGAGCAGTATATGAAGGACATGCATGCCAATCCGCTGTTTAAGGACATGGTGTTCAAGATTGATGATGTGGAAGAGCATGCGTTCAAAAAAATCTTTGTACGCCACAAAGCAGAGCTCGTGACGTTCCGCGTAGACGAAGAGCTTGATCCGAACGAGGTCAGCGGCAAGCGCCTTTCGCCGAAGGAGTTCCACGAGCATCTACAGCGTGATGATGTCATCGTTATTGATGGTCGCAACGACTATGAGTACGAGATTGGTCATTTCCGTGGAGCCGTTCGTCCAGATGTAGAATCATTCCGTGAGTTTCCAGAATGGATTCGGGAGAACCTCGGCGATATGAAGGACAAGAAGATCATTACGTACTGCACGGGCGGTATTCGTTGCGAGAAGCTGACCGGCTTTATGATCAAGGAAGGTTTCCAGGATGTTGCCCAACTGGAAGGCGGAATTGTAACTTACGGGAAGGACCCTGAGGTGCAGGGACGTCTGTTTGATGGCAAATGTTACGTATTTGACGAGCGCATTTCGGTGCCGATCAATCGTACGGATGAGGATATTGTCATCGCCAGCTGTTATCACTGTGGCACGACACATGACCGATATATTAACTGTCCGACCTGCAACCTGCAGCATGTCTGCTGTGAGGCTTGTGAAGAGACGCATAACCGCTTTTGCTCGGATGCTTGCCGGGAGGCAGCGCCCGTACACGCATAAGCAGGAGAGCAGGTGCTGAATGTGAAGCGTGAAGAAGAACGTACAACGCGTGAACGGATTTTGTTTATGCTGAAGCAGCAAGGAACGATGACGGCCCGCGAGATCACGGCGGAGCTGGGGCTGACGGGTATGGCGATTCGTCGCCATCTGACAGCGCTGGAGCAGGATGGTTGGATTGAGGTGCGAGAAGCCCGGGCAACCGCAGGGCGCCCATCCTCGGTATATCATCTGACCGATCGCGGGGACGGTTATTTTCCGAAGTCGTACTCCTCTCTGACACTGGAGCTACTGGAAGAATTGTCTGATACGGCAGGCAGTGGTGTCGTGGATGCTCTCTTCGAGGGTCGCCGTGACAAGCTGCTTCGCAGCGGCTTGCCGCAGATGGAAGGCCATGACCTTGCCGGACGTGTGGAGGAACTGGCACGTATCCAGAATGCCAATGGTTATATGGCAGATGCGTCCCTAGAAGAGGATGGCACCTATGTCATCACTGAGCTGAACTGCCCGATCGTACAAGTTGCGAGTGTATATAAACAGGCCTGCCGCTGTGAGCTGGAGCTGTTTCGCACGCTGCTACAGGCAGATGTAGAGCGGACCGAATGCTACGCCGATGGCGGCAAGAAGTGCAAGTATCAGATTCGCGAAGCTTCGGGGAACTGAATGAGACAGGTAGACGTTTGATATATAACATAAAGAGATGGTCTCTGTTTGTGGAGGCTGTCTTTTTTTGTTACGGAATTACGTTTTTGCGAGTGAATAAATCGGAATTGCGTATTTAAATTGGACTATACGTGTTATAATAGTGCTCACATCCAAGTGCAATTCGTTCGCTGGTAGTTCTTTTTGAAATGAATAACCTAATCTAAATCAGTTGAACTATACATTTACACAGAAACGGAGAGGACAGAAAAAACTGGAAAAGCGAAGCGTTCGCCTTTATCACAAGATTTTTCCCTTTATAATGGGAATCAAAAAAATCTGGGGATAACAGCGATTGAAAGTTGTTCTGTCATCGGAGTGCTCCGTGTAAACATCTTTCTTTTTTAACTGATCTAGGTGGGAGGCTTTTATGATGCATGAGTTGGAACCTGCTTTGAAAAAAGCCATGAGTGTGCTCGAGTTTCTAAGTCAGGATGAACAGGCGCGTCAGGAATACGAGGCACGGCAAAAGTTTCTACGAGATGAGGCCTCGATGATTGAAGGGGCTCGAGAAGAAGGGCTTAAAGAAGGTATTAAAGAAGGTGAGGCTGAGAGCAAACGCAAAATTGCACTAAATATGCTGGCTCTGGGCCTTGATGAGGAGATTATTATGAAAGCGACAGGTCTGAGCTCTTCTGAACTGAAAAACATCCAACAAAATAAATAATCTCAGTAGGTATGTTCTCCTACATGATTCAATGGAACGGCAATTCGTACATTCTACGAGTTGCCTTTTTTGATGCTATGTAAAGTAATCTATCATATTATTCCTTTCGATTGAAATTGGAAGCGTTCCAACCATTGACGGAAGCCAGGATGCACTTTAATATTAGGAAAACAATAGAACAGCAACACGGCATGGACTTCAGTCGCATGCCCAAAGTCTAGATTTGTCTGCTTTTGTCGATCAAAGCAACAATGCGTTGAAGCGTTCGTTTTTGTCGGGCTCTGTCGTACCTGAGGGGACGTGTATTAGAGCGCATGGGGAAGGTCAAATTTTAAAAGATGGAGAGGGGTTTTTTACAGATGAAAAAGAAGTTTTGGATGTCACTGATGATGGCTGCTTCGATGATCGTAGCGGCAGGTTGCGGAAATAACAGCGGTTCAGGCTCGGAGTCAAAAGGGGCAGACAGTACAACAGGCGGAGGCAGTGCAGAAAAATCCTATCAGATCGCCATCTCCCAGATTGTTGAACATCCATCGCTGGATGCTACACGTGAAGGTTTCATCGCAGCCCTGAAGGATGCGGGCATTGAAGAGAATAAAAACCTCAAGATTGACTACAACAATGCCCAGGGGGATTCTACGAACAACCTGTCCATTGCCCAGAAAATCGCGGGTGATTCCAAAAATGACCTCGTACTCGGCATTGCGACTCCATCTGCACTCGCTCTTGCACAGCAAGTCAAGGACAAGCCACTTCTATTTGCAGCTGTAACGGACCCTCTCGGAGCCAAACTGGTGAGTGACATGGACAAGCCAGGTGGCAACGTTACGGGTGCATCGGATACCAATCCAGAGGCTATCGTGCAGTTGGCTGATTTTATCGCCAAATATATGCCGGATGTGAAGACGGTAGGACTGGTCATTAACGAAGGTGAACCGAATGCAGTTGTTATGGCTAACAATGCCGAGAATGCTCTGGCAACACACAACATCAAGCTGGTCAAAGCACCAGTGACCAATACATCGGAAGTTAAACAAGCAACCGACTCGCTGGTTGGCAAAGTTGATGCGTTCTACATTACACTCGACAACTCCGTTGTAAGTGCGGTCGATACGATCATTCAGACGGCGAACAGCAACAAGATTCCATTCTTCTCCAGTGACCGTGATACGGTAGAGAAGGGCGCTTTTGCAACAGTAGGCTTCAAATATTATGATCATGGCTACCAAGTAGGAGAGATGGCTGCGGACATCCTGAAAAATGGAACAAAACCAGGCGACATGAAGGTTACCGTTCCGGACAAGCTGGATCTGATCCTGAACCTGAAAGCAGCTGAAGCTCAAGGCATTACGGTAACAGATGAAATGAAGGCTGAAGTAAAGGATCAAGCTAACAACATTATTCAATAATAGAGATGGGTAACTTGATTCAATAATGAGATTGGTAACCTGACGAGATGATAATATTCCGATAGATGGATGCGAGGCGAACGTGCAGGCGGGTTCGCCTCATTCTTTTCGGATAGAGAAAGACAGGGAGGAAGCAGTGTGAGTATAAGTTGGAATTCCATTGAAGGGGCAATCGAGCTGGGACTGTTGTATGCACTGATGGCACTGGGTGTGTATATTACATTCCGCATTCTTGATTTTCCCGATCTTACCGTAGACGGAAGTTTTACCACAGGGGGCGCTATTGCGGCGGTCATGATCTCCAATGATTACTCTCCTTGGCTGGCCTGCTTGGCAGCAATGGCTGGCGGCATGATCGCTGGAGCCCTCACGGGTCTGCTGCATACCAAGGGCAAAATTAACGGACTATTGTCCGGTATTCTGATGATGATTGCCTTGTATTCGATCAACATGCGTATTCTTGGCGCACCGAATAAATCGATTATGGGTGCAGAAACACCTTTCTCGGGTGAGCATGTCATGATCATTATTATTATTGTGGTACTGGTATTTAAAATCATGCTGGATCTGTTTATGAAAACAGATATCGGACTTGCGCTTCGCGCTACAGGAGATAACAAACGCATGATTCGCAGCTTTGGTGCGAATACGGATGTGACGACCATTATCGGTGTCAGCTTGTCCAACGGACTGGTGGCCTTGTCAGGTGCATTTATTGCCCAGCAATCCGGGTTTGCTGATATTACGATGGGCATTGGTATGATCGTTATCGGTCTGGCTTCAGTTATTATCGGTGAAGCGATTCTTGGCGCCAGAACGGTATTCTGGGCGACGCTGGCAGCCGTTGTCGGATCAATTATTTACCGGATTGTGGTCGCACTGGCCTTGCAGGTGGAATGGTTTGATACATCCGATCTGAAGCTGATCACCGCCGTAATCGTTATTATCGCACTTGTATTCCCGACAATGCAGCGTTCCATGAAACAGCGCAGTCTCGCTCGCAAACGAACTGAAGAGCTGATGCGCTCGGGTGGTCAACAGGCGAAGGGGGGCATGTAGTATGCTGGAGATTACGCAAGTCACCAAACTGTTCAATCCGGGCACGACCGATGAGAAGACGGCGCTGGTTGGTGTGAATCTGACCATGAATCCGGGTGATTTTGTAACGGTCATTGGCAGTAACGGAGCAGGGAAATCGACCTTGATGAACATTATTTCAGGTGTGATGAAACCGGATATGGGCGATGTGCTGATTAACGACCGTTCGATTAAAAACTTGCCAGAGCATAAACGAAGCAGCTGGATCGGTCGTGTCTTTCAGGACCCGATGGCCGGAACCGCGCCGCATATGTCGATTGAAGAGAACATGGCGATGGCGTACAAACGCGGTAAGGGACGCGGACTTGGCTTTGGTGTGACACGCGCCAGACGTGAAATCTTCAACGCACAGCTGGAGAAGCTGGGCATTGGACTGGAGAAACGTCCAAATGCCAAGGTGGGTCTCTTGTCTGGTGGAGAGCGTCAAGCGCTCAGCCTGCTGATGTCAACCTTTACGCAGCCACAGATTCTGCTGCTGGATGAGCATACGGCGGCACTTGATCCAGCCCGTGCAGAGCTGATCACCGAGCTGACGGAGACACTTGTCCGTGAGATGAGACTTACAACACTCATGGTTACGCACAATATGGAGCAGGCCATCCGTCTCGGCAATCGTCTGATCATGATGGATAAGGGACGCATCATTCTCGATGTCAGTGAGGAACGCAAACGCACACTCACGGTACCTGAACTGCTTGGGGAATTTGAGCGGATTAGCGGTAAGAAGATGGCAGATGACCGCGTTGTGCTTGGATAAGCACCAAGGCGCAGAGATTTTTCGGAAAAATAAAATTCACTTGCTTACCCCAAAACGGGTGGAATCCATATTAGGTCAGATCGATGCATATTGTTGAAAACCAGGGCTCTTTGCTTTATTGCAAAGGGCTTTTTTATGGTATGTTGAAAGAGGTCCACAAGGGAGGAACGAGCATGTCTCTGCAATTTGATGAGGGGAGCTATACGGTATCTCAGCGATTGGATTCCATCCGCCTGCTGGCGAAGGAGTTTGCGCTTTTGCATTTTCTGTACGAAAACAAAGATAAGGCCTTTACGCGCAGTCAGCTGCTGGATCGGGTATGGCCATTGGAATATCCGGTGGAGCGCACCGTAGATGATCACATCTATCGTTTGCGCAAGAAGCTGAAGCGCTGGGAAGAAATCAGTCTGGATACGGTCCGTGGTTATGGTTATCGGCTTGCTCTAAGGGAAAACAGGGCCGTGTTGCCCCCAAATCCATCTATCCATGATCCCGAGATGCAGGAGGTTGTGCATGGATTGCTTCGCAAATATCATCTGTTCGGCCAGGGAAATTCAATCCAGACGCTGGTTCGTCAACAGGAGGCGCTTGGCGTACGAATAGAACCGTACTACCAGCTGTATCTTCATTTTATACAGGGAGATCTGGAGTGGCTGATGAACACAGCGCAGTTTCCTTTAGAGGAGCGTCTGTACTGGCTGCTGATTTATGTACATGCTCTCGTTGAACCTGCGGAAAGTCTGGCGTTATACAAACAAGCGATTCATTCATCTGTTCTGCCTGCAGAGCATCGCCAGGAACTGAGGATTCTGAATATCATCGATATCTATGCCGAAACGGGTCAGTATCAGGAAGCCAGAAAGCAGCTGGAAGAAACGTATCGGGTGATGGAAACAAAACAGTTAATCTATTTCAAGTTACCGGTGAGTATTGCCGCATTGTCTGTTGAACTGTGGGGTGGGAGCGGTGAGGCTGTTGAGGAACAGATTGCCGTTCTGCGTACACAATTAAAAGACGCACCATATCTGCGAGAAATCGGCCGTTTTCAGGTGCTGGAGGGCTGCTGGCTGCTGCGGCAGGGACGGGTGCGAGAAGCGGAGCTGCGAATGGATGACGGTCTGGAAGTATTGAAAATGTCACTCAATGCACCGCTTTATCTGAATTCAGCCTATCAAATTCTTCTGTTTATGGATCACCATCGAGTTGAAGGCAGACTCCGCAGTAAATATCAACAAATCTATGAGGGGATTCGTAAATCATACGGCGCTTCCATCTATGGGCAGCAGATCGTGGATACGGTTCAACGTTTTTTATCTGCTGAATCTACATCCTCTGATCTTCCTCTGACATAAGCCTCCTAAGATTACAGTCAAGGACATAAGGTTCGCAAAACCGCTGTAATCAAGGGAGGAAGTAAATGTATGACAGGTAATTCATCTGGTGAATCTGCTGCAAAAACCCCCAAAAGCCTCTGGGCTAATCTACGGTTTGTACGTCTGTTTATCGCTTACGCGCTCGCTACCTTTGGCGATTGGTTCGATACGTTGGCCGTGCAGGTCATGGTGGCTTACCGCTGGGGTGCTGATCCGTTGATCATCGCACTAATCCCGGTCTTCATGGCAGTGCCGGGTATTCTTTTGGGCTCAGTGGCCGGTGCTCTGGCAGACAGGCTGCATAAGGTGAAAATTATGCTGCTTTGTGATGGAATCACCGTAGCACTAACAGTTGGTATTTTATTGGCACCAAGCCCGGCATGGCTGCTTCCACTTCTGGCGTTACGTGCGATGATGAGTGTATTTCATGTTCCTGCCCAGCAGGCGTTGACGCGCCAGATCGTAACCGAGGATCAGCTGTTTCAGGCCTCGTCGCTGAACGGGTTTGTGAATCAGTGTGCCAAGATAGCAGGACCTCTTCTGGGTGCGGTTGTATTGGCCTTTTTTTCTCCGCAAATCTGCATTCTGATCAATGCGTTTGCTCGCTTGCTGTCAGGTGCATTCCTTTGGCCTTTACGACGCTTTTCAGAGAAAAAAGAAGTTGGTGTAGCCGTTGAGCATGATGAGCAAAATCAGAAGGGAGCGGAGACCTTCTTCACGCAGTGGCAGCAGGGCTGGAAGTATTTACGCCACAACCGTACGGTGAGGAATACCATCGTGTTTGGTTGTTTAGGCCTGATGTCTATTCTGATGATCGAATATCAATTTGCGACCTTATTTCGGGAGATCAAGCCAGGGAATGAATCCATGCTTGGCTGGCTCGGTTCATCGGTTGGGGCAGGAGCTGTTGTTATCATTCTGCTGTTAAACCGATTGCCAAGAATAGGATACGGATGGGGCCTTGGCGGGGGATATTTCCTCATTGGCGCCGGAATTGCATCACTGGGCTTGATCGGTCCGGATACATCGACAGGATGGGTCATTGTCGTGGGCCTGTGTACCGGTCTCGGGAATGGACTTTTTATGGTCACGATGAATTATTTGCTGCAAAAAGAGACCTCTCCTGACTATGTAGGACGTGTATTTGGTATTCAAAACTCGTTATTCAGCGTTGTGCTGGTTGCTGCGCCGCTGACAGGAGGTGCAATCATTCGTTTTGCCGGGCCCAGCTCGACCTTTCAAATGATCGGTTTGGCCACGCTTGCGATCGGTCTTGGCGGAATGATGCTGCAGCGCATGCTGTGGAATGTGGGGAGATCAACCGCGTCTACAGACAAGGCATCAGCCGTTTCACAGCGCATGTGATGTATGCCTGAAACAATTATAAAAGCCACTTTCGGTGCTCAGCCGAAGGTGGCTTTTAGTTTGGGTATATCTCCAGCTGTATAACCTTGATGATAAGAATTCAATTTTCCCACCAGGTGAAATAGGTTGTGCAGGCTAACAGTCCAGCTACAGACAGCGATCCGGTAACGGACAGATTAATCGCCTGGCCTGGAGAGATCACATATCTGCCCGACTCATCGGATTGAAAAGGACCTGCCTGAAGCGGCATGGCAATCAGCGTTGCGGCACCCGACGGAGCAGAGGTTGAGAAGCGAACTACTGCAATACTTGTGTTGCTGCTGGATAGATTACTGTTGACTGCAGTGAGTGTGCTGGGGGAGGAAAGGGTACCGTTTGCACTCAGGGTCATGGTGCCGCTGAATGAGGATAACAGGTTGAGCGCCACTGTAATGCCGCCAGACAATCGGGAAACATAAATGGTCTTTCCGCTGCCTGCTGGATTGGCGAGCTGCAGCGTTGCTGTCACACTCCCTCCAAGTATCCCGAGGGTGGTGGAGTTGGTGGAACCTGCAGTGTACAGATTACCTGTACTGCCGGCACTATTTTCAGGCGGGGCCACGATGCCGGGAGAAGTATACGAGTTGGTGCTCGACGTATAGACGGGTTGATTCAATGGGTTAAATACATTATTGTTTGGCACGATATGTACCCCCTTTTCAACAAATTTGGCTTTAAAACTCCCACCATAGCAGATTAATCGAGCCGACCTGACTTCCCGTACCCAAGCTGATGGACAAGGACTGGCCTGGAGGAACAACGATGGAGCCGTTTAAATCCAGTGAGTATATGCCTGCAGTTAGCGGAATGCTGATGAGGCTGGTAAAGGTTCCGCCAAGCGTGCCTGTATTTTGTCTTGTTGTGACGATGCTGGCATTCGAGCTGCCAAGCAATGTATTGCTTGGTGTTGGCGTTGTGCCAACGGTAACGGTACCGCCGGAGTAGATGACAAGGGTAGCCGCTGCTGTAGTGCCCCCCATCAGACTGGATAGACGTATCGTTCTGCCGCTTCCTGCAGCATTAACAATCTGCAGCAGCAAGTTCTGGCTGGAAGGAATAGAGATATTATTCGTGGTAAGGGCAAAAAAACTACCCGCCGCTGCAGCCCCTGTGTCGGGCGGAGCTTCAATCCCGGGGGCCGCAAACGTATTGGTTAATTGCGTGAATAAAGGTCCATTGGATTGGTTGAATACATTTGCATTAGTCATTGTGCAGCACCTCCTCTGGACAGAATGAACCCAATAACATCAAACGCAGCCTTGGTTTGTTTCGCATGTCCCTATTACTGCATTGTATGTGAAAGAAAGAGTCGACGTTTGGGATTCATTGTATATTTCCGAATAACGGCATATGCCGTGCCCGTAGTCCTGGGCCGGGCATACGATGCCTAAGCACATTGTTTAAGGGGAAATCGAGATGAGTCGAACAGCAAAGCAAAGCAAGAAAAAAACAAAGCAGACAACCAAATATGTCAGCCGCCGCCCATCCCGTTGTTCTCGCCGCGCGAAACTGCTGAAGCCCCCCTGCTCCCGAGTTATCCGTCCCCGGTTCAAGCAGGGTGCTTTCTCACGCACGAAACTCCCTGGTGCTGCTTCCTGTTTTACAGAGCATACCTATCCTGGAGCGGAGACGGCCCGAGGCGAGGTTGCACTTCCGCCGCAGGATACCTCAACACTAAGCATGTACAGCTATGGTGTGGTGAATCGGGGGAAACATCCGGCGCTTGTACAGATTCAGATCAGCCCGAATGCTGTAGATTACGCAGTGGATAGTCAAGAGGTGGTCGAGGGAGGTCAGACCAAAGCGCTTGTCCCATTGCGTTTTTTGCATTATACCAGGCTTGTGATTCTGCCGGTGAAGCCCGGTGAGCCAACCCGGCTAGATGTTTATTTTCAGGCCCAGCGTATGCCGTAAGGTAGCTTTATTACCCAGATTGTCCAGGGAGGAGGACGAGGCTCATGCCTAACTTTACAACGTTTAATACGAATCCGGATAACTTGAGAACACTTATTTTTGGTCAGGATAGTACGGGCACTGCCCAACCCGTCAGAACGGATACAAGCGGAAATGTTGTAGGCATCATTCTGGACGGGACGATCAGCAACATATCTGGTCTGACTACAGTCACCATTAATGCGGGCACAATTACCAACATTTTGAACGGTACAATTACCAGCGTACTTGGAGCCACGATTACAGCTGGAACTATCACAAGTGTGTTAGGTGCCACGGTGACAGCCGGTACATTAACGAACCTGTTAGACGGTACAATTACCAATGTGCTCGGAGCGACCATTACAGCGGGAACATTAACGAACTTGCTGAACGGAACCATCACAAGTGTACTTGGAGCGACGATTACAGCTGGTACGATTACAAGTGTGCTAGGAGCCACGGTGACAGCCGGTACATTAACGAACCTGTTGAATGGTACGATTACCAATGTGCTCGGAGCAACCATTACGGCGGGGACAATCACAAGCGTCCTAGGTGCAACCGTAACAGCAGGAACATTAACGAATTTACTGAATGGAACCATTACCAGCGTACTTGGAGCCACGGTAACGGCCGGGACACTGACAAACCTGTTAAATGGTACGATCACGAATGTGTTAGGAGCAACCATCACGGCAGGAACATTAACAAACTTGCTGAACGGAACGATCACGAGTGTGCTGGGCGCAACCGTTACGGCCGGTACACTGACGAACCTGTTGAATGGTACGATCACGAATGTGCTCGGAGCGACCATCACAGCGGGAACATTAACGAATTTACTGAATGGAACGATCACCAGCGTCCTGGGTGCCACGGTGACCGCTGGAACGCTGACCAATCTGTTGAACGGAACCATTACAAGTGTACTTGGGGCCACAATCACAGCCGGGACATTGACCAATCTATTAAACGGAACGATCACAAGTGTGCTCGGAGCGACCATTACCGCCGGAACACTCAGCAGCGTAACATCCATTTCGCAGAAAAGCTTTCAGGAAAACCAGCTCATTGCTACGCCGACAGCTAACACGTTCACACCGCTCCCTGCTGTGACAACCAGCGTCTTCGGTACTTACTCCTTCTTTGTATATAACAGGGGACCAGGCATAAACAGGGTAGATGCTCAGGTGGAGATCAGTGCTAACGGAACCAACTGGTATACGGATGTGGCTACGGTAACCGGTATCCTGTCCGGTTCGGTAGACGTTCTGGTTCCGCAGCGATTTTTGAAATATACCCGTCTCTCTTATCGTTCAAGCCTCATTGGAGCACCTAGCACAATTGACGTGTTCTTCAATGGACAAGGCACATAACCAGCTTTGCTGTCATATAGGTACATGGAGCCCGCTTGAGGGGACACATGTACCTTTTTTGTATTGGAGGTGACTATGGATGCAGAACCGTTTACTTGGCATTCATATGATTGTGCAAAATGAAGAGAAACACCTGCCGCGCTGTCTGAACAGCTTGAGGCATAAAAATCTGGAATGCTTCATTACGGATACAGGCTCGTCCGATCGGACAGCAGCTCTGGCCAGAGCTTACGGTGCAATGGTGCTGCACGCTCGCTGGGAGGATCATTTTGCCCAAGCCAGAAATATCAGCCTTCCCTTGGCAACGACAGAATGGATTCTCTGTCTGGATGCTGACGAGTATGTAATTGAAGGTTTGGAAGAATTAATGAAGTTTTTACCTGACGTCCATAAGAGCATAACCAGATTACGTATAACGATAGAAAATCAGTTCGGTGAAGGGCCGGGGGACAAGATCATGTCCTATCCAGTAAGACTTTTCCGTGCACATCATGGGTATCGATTCACGGGACGTATCCATGAACAGTTGATTCGTGCAAAGGATCATGAGCAGAACTGTAATGTAATGCCGAAGAGCAGTACAAGTGATGTTTGCAAAGCTGTAGATTCACCGAATGCAAACGAAGAAGAGACATTCGTTGATACAGAGCCGCTTGCACCTCTGCGTCTGGGGCATGATGGTTATCTGGCATCCGTGATTGCCTCCGGAGAGAAAGCGAAACGGAACTTACGCCTTATTCAGAAGGAACTGGAAGATCACCCGGATCAACCGTTTCATCTGTACAATCTGGGTGTAGCCCGATGCCAGCTGGGTGATTTGGTACAGGCGGTCAATGCATTCCGTGAATCACTAAGGCTTGCTCATTTGCAGGCTCCTTATCGCCCGACACTTGTGAAGGATCTGGCTAAAGTGCTTGGTTCGCTGGAGCGTTATGAAGAAGCACATACACTGCTCGCCCTTGAACGTCAGCATTATCCTGAATATCCGGACTTGCATCTGTTATATGGCGAGATTCTGGAACGGCAAGGTCTGGAGGAGCGAGCCTATCAATCCTATGCACGGGCAAGCACCTGCAGTGTCAAACCATTTGATCAGATGAAAGATCACAACGGTGAGTTTGAGCCCGTCTACGTTAGCGAAGCGGGATCTGGCAGTTACCGGGCCTATGCATCCATGGCAAGGCTTGCCGAAAAGCGGGGGTTTGGGGAAGAGGCGATTCGTCTGTACATGTTGGCACTGGAGCATCTGTTCACTTATCAACCAGCATGGACGGGGCTGGCGGAAACGCTGCAGCAGCAGGGGCATTCAGATGAACAAATTGCAGAAAGACTGCTGGAGCAGTTCAAACGTTTAAGCCAGAAGCAGGAGTCTAATCGATCTGGAGATATCAGCAGTTCTTCGAATGCCCGCGATGAGGAAGCGAGTCCCCTTCCGATTGTCTATGCTCTCGCCGCTTGTGGAGCATACAAGCAGGCACTACTCTTGGTCGAGGATCAGGCATGCCATATTCGTATTCCTGCAGGTGATCTTATTCAATGGTTGCTGTGCGCTGACCGTATCACAGATGCATGGCATCTTGCTGAGAAGAGCTGGGGGGTGCGAAATCAGCGGGACAGCGAACAGATGCCGGATTTATCGGTCAACGGATCAGAAATTCATAAGGATCGTCAGATAACACTGCGACCTGATGAAAGAAGTGACTGGGCGCTGGCTTGTTGGGCGAGCGGACAGCGTTTATCGGCTTCCTTTCTCGCACGAACATCTCCACTGGAAAGAGATATGTGGAGGGTAGCAGATCGTTTGTTGCTGGAGTACAGGCCTAGTCCATCTGCCTGTAATTCTGAATCGGAAACAGCAGATGAGCAGCTGCTGCATTGGAGTGAAGCTACGGAATTGGCAGCAAATCAGGTTGTAAACCGTGCCGTGCAAAACGGTCAACTGGTTATTGCCCGGCAGCTGCATGAACGGCTGGCAGGTATGATGTCCACCAAAGAGCGAACAGAGATGACTACTCTTAGGGATTATGCTGGTTTGCTGGTGCGGCACGGATATACGATGCTGGCTGCCGATATGCTGATTCAATGTATGACGGAAGGGGAGCTGGATGCAGAGGGGCTTTTTTGGCTGGGGGAAACGCTGTATGCCAAGGGATATATTGAGCAGGCTTTATCGCTGTTCGAACAGGCATTGGAGGGTGATTCGGCCTTCACTCAGGCACGGGCCGGGGCGGCAGTCTGTTATTTGAAGCTTGCTCTTGAATTAATCGGTCAGGAACGGGAACGTTCCCCGGAAGCTGCGATGCTCGAGACCCGGCAGAGGAACCTGGTTCAGCAGCTGCGAACAGCGGAGGGTATGCCTTGGCGGACGATATATCGTGCCAGGGAAAGGAGGAACCACCATGCAGGGAGAGCGGCGGAACCAGACACAGCAGCATCAGAAGGCGCAGCGGATATCGCTGTGTATGATCGTTAAGGATGAGGAGGAGCTGCTGCCGCGCTGTCTTGAGAGTGTGCGCGGAGCGGTTGACGAGATCATTGTAGTAGACACTGGCTCGTCGGACCGCAGCGTGGCAATAGCGCGCAAGCATGGCGCGATGGTGGTTGAATTTGCGTGGTGCGATGATTTTGCTGCAGCACGAAATGCTGGCCTGGAGCTGGCCACTGGCGACTGGATTCTGTTTCTTGATGCGGACGAGGCGCTGGATACAGCAGCACGGGAGCAGATCAGAAGCTGGACGGCAGTCAGCGGATGCGACGGATTGTTTTTAAACATTCACAATTATACGGGTTCGGGCCAGCAGGGAGCGACGGTTAATCCGGTGCTGCGTCTGTTTCGCAACGCCCCTGAGCATCGGTTCACGGGCCGGATTCATGAGCAGATTGCGGCGGCGATCTGTGAGCGGAATCCGGAGGCTGCGTTTCATGTTACGGACATGGTGATTCACCATTACGGGTATCAGACGGTGATTGTAGAGCGTAAAGACAAGGTGAACCGTAATGTTCGTTTGCTGCAGCAGGCGGTCATGGAGGAGCCCAATCAACCGTTTCATCACTATAATCTCGGTGTGGAGTATTTGCGTACAGGTCAAGCGGAGCAGGCGCTCGAATCGTTTGGCAAAGCCCGGGAGATGATTGATCCGGCAGTAACCAGCTATGCACATCTGCTGTTCAAATATGAGGTTCGTTGTCTGGAGCATCTTCACCGTTGGCCGGAAGCGATGGAGCGGGTGGATGAGGCGTTGCAGCTATTTCCGGAATACACGGACCTGATGCATCATCGTGCGATCTGTGCGGACGCTTTGGGGGATACAGATACGGCTGAGCTTTCGCTTCGTGAAGCAGTCCGGCAGGGACCGCCGCCAGCCATTTTTCATACAGAAGAAGGCATGGGCACCTATCAGACATGGTACACGTTGGGCCGTTTACTGGAAGGAAAGGCCGATCTTGAGGGAGCCGTGGATGCTTATGTAGAAGCAGTGCGTGCAAAAGCCAGTCTGCTGCCGCCGCTGTATCGCATATTTCGAATCATGCGGGTATCCGGACAGGAGGAACAGATTCCGGCGCTGATTGCATCACGTTTTGCGATGAACTCGGAGGAGGCTTTGACAAAGGTGCTGGGCATTCTTGAGCAAAGCGGCTGTTACGCTGCGGCACTCGAGCTGCTTGGAGAGATGCCTCATGTATCTTCTGGAGAGCCACGTGAGAGGCGGTCTGTAGCCGAGGCTTTCCTGCATGTGCAGCGAGGAGACTGGAGAAAAGCGCGTTTGAAGCTCGAAACGGTGAAACGAAAAAAAGGTTTATTTGCCTCCCTGGCTTCCCGCTGGCTCGAACGGTTGCAGTGGATAGAAGGAGAAGGAAATGACGGGAGAGAGGATAAGGAAGGTAAGAGAGATCGGAAAGAGAGGCAAGGAAGGGAGGGGCAGGAACATAAGAAGGGGCAGCAGAATGAGGGACAGGATTCCTTTACGCTTTGGCTAAGGCAAGGCTCGCAGGCAGGCGGGGGTAAAGACGTTTTAACCGAAGAAGAGTCAGGGCTGTCAGGCTGGTGGAAGTCAGCAGCAAAAGGAAACGAGGGACTTGAAGAGAATGCAGGTGAACATACCACGTCCGAGAAAGAGCATACCGGGTTGTACGAGGGCTGGCAAGCGTTTGGACTTTTGCTGGAAGGATGCGCAAGGTCTGGAAGACGGCAGGAGCTGCATGAACTGATTCAACGGGGGCAGCAGGTGCTGAATGAAGCAGATTCTACCATGATAACTGGATCGGGAGAATCCTTGGCTAAGGAACGGGATGCCGGGACTGAAGAAGAGTGCCGAGGGAATGGTGAGGTGGATGAGAAAGCAGATGTGAAGAATGCCGGGGCACGGTTGCCTTTTCCGGGAGCATCAGACACCTTGCTTGGCACGAATTGTATCGTGAAAGGACTGATCAGTGCAGCGGATTATCATCTGGCGCAGCTCATGTCTGACACACCACAGGCGGGTGCAGGTAAAAGGCAGCGTCATCCGTACTGGCCTGTCGTTCAGCATATTCGGCTGGAGCTGCCGGGAGCGGACGGGTTCGAGGGATAAGAAAAGGAAAGAAGTGCTGAGCAGACGGAGGGTGAGGACTGAGTTGGTCTGGGCGGTTTGGATGGATAAAAAAGCATGATGCAAGGTGTGTACTCTAAGGGGCATGGCAAGAAAAGAAGTAAATAGAACGATGCCAAATACAATGCCAGTCTGAATGCAGCAGGGGGATTTTGGCTGGAAGGAGGGCAGAGTGCGGGTGAAGAACGGCATCAGCTTGTGCATGATTGTAAAGGATGAGGGCAAGTGTCTGGACCGTTGTCTGCGCTCGATAAGTGATAAGGTAGATGAAATTGTTGTCGTAGATACAGGCTCGACAGATGATTCGCAGGCCATTGCCAGATTATATCGTGCTGAAATCATAGACATGGAATGGAACGGCGATTTCAGCGAAGCACGCAATCTCTCACTTGCTGCTGCGAGTTATTCGTGGATTCTGGTGCTGGATGCGGATGAGGTGTGGACACAGATGGAGTGCACGAAATCTGAACTGCTCGAATGGCTGGAGGCCGGGAGTCAGGAGGTCTGGGGCTACTGGATCAAGGTAACCAGTTTGCTGGGTACGATGGGTGAAGAGCGTGTGACGGATGAGGTATGTCGTTTATTCCGCAACGATCCCCGGATTGCTTTTCGCGGACGCATACATGAGGAAGTGGCATCTTCGATTCAGGCAATTATACCGGGAGGGATAGGTCACTCGGACATAGAGGTTGTTCATTATGGTTATCTGGATGATGTTATCGCTGCCAAGGGCAAAAACGAGCGCAATATGCAGCTGATCCGACAGGCTTTACAGCAGGCACCGGATCGGGAGGAGCTGCTTTATGCTCTGGCTGCAGAATGGTTTCAGCAGGCCAGGTATGAGGAAGCGATTCGTCTTTTGCTGCCGCTGCTGGCACAGCTTCTGCCGGAGTGTGGATATCATTCGGATGTGGTGTTGAAAACGGCATACACCTGGAGAGAGCTGGGGCACTATGGCAGAGCGCTGGCTGTCGTGGAGACATGGGCACCCTTATACGGAGATTTCCCTGATCTGCTTGAGCTTGGCGCTGTGCTGGAACTGGATCATGCGCGGGCTGACAACGCTCTGGGCTGGTTAAAGCAAGCGAAATCGGCTGCATCGACAGCGGGGCGATATACCTCGGTGTCGGGTGCGGGAACCTACCGTGCGTTAACGCTGGAGGGCATGGCCTATGAGCAGACCGGTCGCTGGCATGAAGCGGAAGCAGCTTATACATCAGCGCTAGGCCTGCAGCCTGACAACGTGGCTGCATGGCAGCGGCTGCTGCTGCTCGGTGCAGCGACGGGACGGCCGCAGGCCATTGCCCGCGCAGCCGAGGGGGTGTGCTTGCCGCCGGCAGCATGGCTAGCGTTGGTTGCGGCCGCGCTGGCAGCGCATCGGCCGGAGTGGCTGCTGCGCCATGCAGCGGCGCTTGCCCCGGTGCTGCAGGCTCAGCCGCTTGCCCGCGGGCTTGCGCTGGCGCAACTGGGCGAGGACGCTGCTGCGTGCGCGGCCCTGCGTCCTTGGGCCGCGCATGCGCAGCACGGGCCAGAGGCAGCGCTGGCGCTGTGGGCGCTCGGCCACAAGCGGCCGGGCAGGGCGATGCGCGCTGCGGGGGCGAGCCAGGGGGCAGCGGTGCCCGAGGCGGCCCTGGCGGCGGATGCGCTGCTGCAGGGCGCGAGGCTGGTCGCGGGGCAGCGTGCGGGCACCGCTGGCTGCGCTATGCGCGGCCCAGCGGCCTCGGCGCGCGGGCAGGAGCCGCCGCAGCTGCTCGCGCCTGCGCAGGCGCTCGCCGCCGTAGGCGCCTGGCCCGCCTGGCTGCGCCTGCTGCAGGCCCAGCCGCCGGGCGGCGCGCTGGCGCTGCTCGCAGCGCTGCCGCCTGCGGCCCGCTGCGGGCTGCTGCGCGCGCCCGCGCACGTCCGCGAAGGGCTGCTTGCGCTATGCGGCCCGCCGGGCAGCGCGCAGCAGCCCCTCGCGGACGAAGTGCCCGCCCTCGCGCCCGCGGCGCATGCGCTTCTGGCGGGCACGCTCGCGCTGCTCGCCGGGCGGCAAAGCCTGGCCCGTGATTGGGCCGAGTACGCGGCCCAAATCACAGCGCGGCCTGCTGCCGCCCAAGGCCGCCCGGTGAAGTTCCTTCCACCGGGCCTGCAAACCCTGCTGCGCCTGACGGCTCCCGGCGCAGCCCAAGCCCCGACCTATCAGCAGCAGTGCAACTTGCTGCTGGTATACCTGTAGTCCGGTGCATCCATCTCGCCGGACACCTCCCTCCATACAGCAGAAAAAACTGCCGGGAGCATCCCGGCAGCCACTGTATCGCTCCTGATTTTCCCTCTGCCGATTCAACCTGCTTCTGAAATAAGACGCTATCTGTCCTGCCCCCTTTTTCATGTTTATCCCGACCAGCTATATGTTGTTCGTTTTGCAGATCACAGCCCGGAAGCAGCGGATAGGCGCACCGTACATATCGGAGGAGATGGCATCGTCCGGTTCCTCCACATTCAGCTTATCCTCAATGGTCAGTCCGGTGACAGCCATAATGGTCTCCAGCAGATCGGGACGCATCTCAGGCACATCGAAGGTCGCAATTAATTGCCCGTCTCGCTTGAGCACCCGTGCGAATTCACGAAAAGCCCGCAGCATCGTGCCCGTATCCAGATGCTCCAGCACAGAGATGCAGAATACACGGTCGAACTGCCCCGCAGCATACGGAAGCTGAGCCAGATTGGCCTGAGCGCGATGAAGCCTGGAGAGATAGGTATCCGGCAGGCTCCGGGCCGCCTCTTCTCCAAAATCAGCCGTAATATCCAGCAGAATCGCCTCTTCTGACATAATGCGCTCATCCCAGTCACACGCGTGAACCTCACGGCAGTGGTCGGTGAGCCAGAATTTGAACGGGTGGGATATGCCGCAGGCTGCATCCAGCACCACATCGTTTGTCCGTGCAAACTGTCGTGCCCATTCATATTCGTAAGGACGGCTCCACCATGCCGGATGAAGCGGGAAAATCAGCGTATCCGTCTTCGGGTCATTTTGCCGAATGTACCTTGATTCCATCATTTCCGTTGTGAGCGGTATGTCCATCATGTCCGAATCTCCTCCTTGATTCCTGTTTCCGTTAAAAAAGCTTTCAGCACCCTGCTCCATCTGCTCCGCCATATGGACAGATCATAGGAGAGCGCCGTTTCACGTGCATAGATGCCGAGCCGTTCTCGCTCAGCGCGATCCTGAACGAGCCGAACGAGCGCAGCGGTCAGTGCCTGTTCCCCTGGAGGTACGAGCAGTCCGTTGAAGCCGTCCTGAATCAGATCATTGAGCCCGCCTACGTTGGAAGCGATTACCGGCAGCCCGCAGCTCATTGCTTCCAGACAAGCGTAGGAGGTTCCCTCCGAGAATAACGTAGGAATCACAGCAATATCTGCCTGATGATACGCTTCACGAATGTCTCTGAAATCATACGTATGCTGACGGATTCGCGCTGTATGCGGATGTGTACGTTGCCAGTAGCGGAAAGCTCTGCCCACGGTGCTGCCCTCCACCAGCTCTCCGGCAAATTCAATCTCCACATGGGGAAAAGCCCCCAGCAGCTTATCCGCCGCCAGCATCATCGGAATGATACCGCGCTCGCTGCTGATGCGGCGTGGATACAGAACGCGGATGGGACGAGACGCAGCAGGCTCATCATCAGTGCATTCAACTTCCGGGTGGACGGTTAACCTGGCAGCTTCTTCTTTATCGGAAAAGTGAGCATTGGAATCGCCGATCCGAATCGCATGCTGATCATCATTAACAGGCCCGTTCTCCTGCAAATTACTGCTCTCAGTTTCAGCATGACTGTCTCCAGCTGCATCTTCGGATGCCGGAATGATCAGGTCTGCACTTTCGGTTTGCATAGCGGTGTCTTGCTTCCAGGCCTCCAGCCATGCTTGCTCATGCTGCTGTGCAAGCGTCCTTCTGGGTGGAGCGGGGATGAAGTAAGAGGTATCAACCGCATTGGGAATCAGCACAATTTGCTCTGAATCCGCGTAAGTGCAGGCTGCCCGGCAGAAGGTTTGAAAATGGGAATCTACGGATACAATGCGTACCAGTCCATCCAGTGCCAGCTGAATATGCTCGGCAACCTGACGTTTCGTATCCAGTGGCAGCCCGGGACGATCCCAGTTAATGCCGTGACATATCCCGAGGCTACCTGGCTTGTAGTGGATGGGCTGCCAAAGACAGCTTGCGTAGATAATCGGCCCGCGAGCTGCAGCGGCCATCCTGTCAAAGGCTTCAGGCACATTGTTCATGTCATAATCGTAGCCATAGACATCAATCTGCTCGGTTCTCGTCTGGAACGCTTCGAAATAGGACAGCTGATGCACCTCGGGAATGTGACCCAGTCCCCGGATGACACTGCACAGATCAAGAATGTAACGCTCCAGCCCGCCGCCGAATACCCGGCTGAACTCCCGGTTATAACCATCGGTGAAGCTGTGGGTGAGTATGCTGACTATGCCCATATTACGGTTCCTCCTTCCATGGGAGAAGCCTTGGTTCAGGGTCCAGGATGGACTCGTACTGTGCCAGATTTCCCCACTCCCCGTGTGGATCAATACGTTTGTAGCGCAAATATTTGCGAACCCTGTCCTCCAGACTTCCAGCCCAGCCGAGATGCTGTACCTTCAGCTCGGTGTGAACGCCAGGGAGCACCGTACAGGATAAGGGCAGTCTGGGGACGTGGTGGTTCTGCTGCGGGTAAAAGTAGGAATAACCAGGCATATAACGGACAAGAGTAGCTGTATGGCGTTTGTGTACGGACCATAGCTCATCCTCGCGATAGTGGGTTCGACCGCCCCACATATCGTAAAAGCGGAAGGCAAACCAGTCTGCGTAGTCCTGATTAATAAGCTTTCGTATAGCTCTTTTGGCTTCACTGCTGTATAGTTCATCGGCGTCAACCGAGAGCAGCCAGTCCGGGTCTGTACTGACGGCTGCTTGCCACAGCGCATTGCGCAGACGCCATTCCTCCGCAAAGAGCGGCTTCTCCAGCACCTCCAGTCTTACCACCTTGGGAAAGGCACTGCATATATCCGGCGTTCCGTCTGTGCTGGCATCATCAACAATGACAATCTCATCCACAAATTCACTCAGGTCATGCAGCACTTCCTCCAGATAACGACCCTGTTCGTTGCGGACCTGCAGCATAGCTGTCAGCTTGTTGTTTTGACTCTTACGCACCCTTCGAACAGCATACGATTGTGTAAAAGCATCCGTCTTCCTGTCCTGTAATGACAGAGAATACGGTTCTTCTTCAATCCGCGAATTCACAACGCGATGAACCTGATGGGTGACCTGACTCGACGAGCCCTGGACTTCTGAATCAGAAGGCTCGACCTGCGCCCGGGTATCCGGGCCATGTATCGTTTTGTCGCCCTGTTCATTGATCGTGGTACTGACCCGTTCCTGCTCCGTGTTGATAACCAACTCGTTCATCACATTTGTGCCTGGTCCTTCCATCGGTTTGATCTCTATATGATCTGTATGAAAGTTACTTAACTCTCGGTCTTTATGCACAGCAGGTGTTTGCTGCTGAAATGTATTATTCAAGATAGGCCTGTTCCCAAGGGTTCTGCGTTTTTTCGGATCCATCATTAAGGTACCTCCCCAAGCAGCTGCTGCACGGCTTGATCCAGCAGCTCCAGTTCCAGGATTCGAGCCAATGCATCTTCATTTTCTACAGCTGTTTCCAGGAACAGCCTCACCGCCCCGTGACGTTCTCCCCGAAGGGCCAGTGCTGTCCCAGATAATTGCTGATATTCGCGAAGACTGGCTCCGTCCTGGATGTCGCTGGCATGAACCAATGCCAGGGCGTGCTCCACACGCTCAGTTTCCTGGTAGATGCGAAACTTCCAGTGTCTCGCTGTCTCCCCGCCAAGCTCATCCAGAATACGCATGGCACTGCCGTAGTCGTCGTTGATGCGGAGCAGCTCCGCTTGAACCAGCTGCTCTTCTCCCGCTTCAAGCCAGCGGCATAACTGCTCGTAATGGTGGCGTTCCTGCTCGTTCCCGGCACTGATGCCATACACCTGCAAAGCCTGCTCGGTTTGACCCGATTTTGAATAGATCGCCGAGAGGAAACGGTAGTGGGACTGAACGCAGTCCTGACGCCCATTGATCACTGCATGAGAGAAGGCTTCTTTCAGTGAATCGGCTGCATGATTGTCCTCCAGTAAATATTCGTAAGCCGCCAGGAGGAAGGAGATCGTCTCATGTGCACCTGTCTTGGCCCGAAGCTCTCTGTAGTAGTCGACTCGCACCCGGCATTGTAGCGACGTGATGCTGTCTGGTATGCCAGCAAGAACCTGCCTCAGTGCATGTAAAAAAAACAGCTCATAATCACGCAGCGGAATGCTCTGGCTGTCTTGATTGACGTAACCTGCAGGTGAAGGGTCTTCTCCTCCAAGCCAGACGGTCCGAATGCCTTGAAAGAGCAGCTTCATATACCGGGTTTCCGAAGAGGTGCCAACCAGATCGGCTATACCGACCAATCTTGAAATGCTGCTCTCCCAGAGCGGAGATGCAGCTTCATCTCCAACGGGCTCTGGCAAGAGTGCAATACATACTTCTGGCCGCATGGCTGCGACAGCCATCAGCCAATAAGGATGGGCAACAACTGCAACTGTCCTTGGCTCCAACAAGCGCTTCTTGGCTTCTGACAGGGGAATGGCATGAATGGATGCCGGAAGCTGCTCTTGCTCAGCACTGCGGCTGCTGACGTAGGCGAGCGTTCCCTGCTCGGCTGCAAATAAAGCAGCAATGTCGGGGTAAGGGAATGATGACCAGCCCCCTTTGCGCGGAAAAAGCACATATTGGACCGGCCGGGCCGTGTCTGCTGCCAGTTCCTGTTCAGCCTGCTTCCGTGCAGCAGCAGAGCCGGGTTTTGACAAGCAATCTGTAGTTGTTAACGGTTCTGAACGTTCCAACTTTCATTCACCTCACTTTATTTATAAGGCTTACTTTCTATGTAAAGTGCTTTAGCATACCGCATGTGTGTGAACTGCCTGACACTAACATATGGGGATTCTGCTCCAAACATGAACATTTCCAATAATACTCGCGTTGTACAGCCCTTAATGTGGGATACACAAACTAACAAAGTGGCGGCATACAACGATTAAAGTGGCGATATATAACGATTGAATTGGCAACATACAACGATTAAAGTGACGATTTACAACCATTAATGCATGTGATAGACAAATCAATGATGCAGCAGACACAGCCGAACAAGCGACAGGAACCGCCAAACAATAGGCTTAATTTTATCTATTGTGTGACCAAGGTCACTTTTTTTCGCAGGGGAGGTAGGTATTGTGATAATTCTCACATGTGAGTTATGCGTAATCTGGCACAATACGTTCATCAACGTATTTGGAGAACAGACAGCGAAGATGAACGCTTCAACGCCACTTACGTATCTTGCTAAAGCGAACAGAAAGAAGGGGTAAAGGTATGGATCCGATTATGCTATCGCGTATCCAGTACGCACTTACAACGATTTTCCACTTTTTCTTCGTACCGCTGTCCATCGGCCTTGTGCTGCTGGTTGCGATTATGGAGACGTTGTATGTTGCCAAGGGGAAGGAAATCTACAAAACGATGGCCAAGTTCTGGGGCAAGCTGTTCCTGATCAACTTTGCCGTCGGCGTAGTCACCGGTATTTTACAAGAATTTCAGTTTGGCATGAACTGGTCGGAGTATTCCCGGTTTGTCGGTGACGTGTTCGGTGCGCCACTGGCGATTGAAGCGCTGCTTGCGTTTTTTATGGAATCTACATTTATCGGTTTATGGATATTCGGCTGGGACCGTTTGTCCAAAAAAGTCCATCTGGCTTGTATCTGGCTTGTATTCACCGGTACATTCCTGTCTGCGCTGTGGATTCTCGCAGCCAACTCGTTTATGCAGCATCCCGTCGGCTTCACGCTGAATAATGGCCGGGCCGAGATGAATGACTTCTTTGCATTAATTACGAATGGTCAGCTTCTCGTTGAATTCCCGCACACGATTTTCGGTGCTCTCATGACAGGAGCCTTTGTGGTAACGGGTATTAGCGCCTACAAGCTGATGAAAAAACAAGATGTGGAAGTGTTCCGCAGATCCTTCAATATTGCAATTATTATCGGTCTCGTTTCCTCGCTGGGTGTGGCTTTCTCAGGGCACTTCCAGGCACAGTATCTGGTGGAAACACAGCCAATGAAGATGGCTGCAAGTGAAGGCACATGGACAACAACGGAGGACCCTGCACCATGGACGGTTATTGCCTCCATTGATACGAAGAATCAAGAAAATTCAGGGGAGATCAAAATCCCTGGACTGCTCAGCTACCTGTCCTACAGCAAATTCTCGGGCAGTGTCAAAGGCATGAAAGAACTGAATGCCGAGTATCAGCAGACGTATGGACCGGGAGATTATATTCCACCTGTACGTACAACGTTCTGGAGCTTCCGTGTCATGATTGCTGCGGGTGGATTGATGATTCTGCTGGCGATGTATGGAACGTATCTGGCTTGGCGCAAAAAGTTGGAAGCAGCTAAACCATGGTTTATGCGTTTAATGGTATTTGCTATCTCATTGCCGTTTATCGCCAATACAGCAGGCTGGATTATGACGGAGGTCGGCAGACAGCCATGGACGGTATTTGGATTTATGACGACCGAAGCTGGCGTATCACCTAACGTATCCGCAGGTATGATCTTGTTCTCTACGATTGCCTTCACAGCGGCGTATAGCGTTCTTGGGGCCGTGATGGTGTATCTGTTTGTACGCAAAATCAAAGCAGGACCGTATGCCGTCGATAAGTCGGAAGAGCATGATGAGTCGGCCGATCCGTTTGGCATGGATGGGGGGTATTCCGTTGTTACTAAGTGAGCTGTGGTTTGTACTGATTGCCGTGTTGTTTATCGGGTTTTTCTTTCTTGAAGGTTTTGACTTCGGCGTAGGCATGTCTACCGGACTGATTGCCCGAACTGATCGTGAACGCCGTACGCTGATCAACTCCATTGGTCCATTCTGGGACGGCAATGAGGTTTGGCTGCTGACCGCGGGTGGGGCGATGTTTGCGGCTTTCCCGCATTGGTATGCAACACTGTTCAGCGGGTTCTATTTGCCGCTTGTTGTTGTGCTGCTGCTGCTCATCGGGCGCGGGGTTGCCTTCGAATTCCGCAGTAAAATGAAACAGCAGCGCTGGCGCAAAACATGGGACATCATCATTCTGGTGGCCAGCGCGCTGCTGCCATTCCTGTTCGGAGTGGTTTTTGCAACCATGATGAAAGGTCTGCCAATTGACGAGCAGATGCAGATGCATGCCGGATTCCTGGATATTGTCAATCCTTACAGCGTCGTAGGCGGCTTGAGTGTGACGCTGCTGTGCCTGGTTCACGGGCTGTTATTTGCTTCCCTGCGTACTGTGGGCGAGCTTAGAGAGCGGGCACTGCATCTCGCACAGAAGTTAATGATTCCGCTGACTGTAGTTCTGGTCCTGTATGCGGTATTAACCTATGTGATGACCGATGTGTTCGCTGTTCGCGGCTGGGCACTCTGGATTATGGTGGTGCTTGGTGCGGTTGCATTCGCACTTGCTGCGTACTTTATTCGCCAGAAGCGTGAAGGCCTGGCTTTCGGTATGACCGGTGCAGTCATTGCAATCGCCTTTGCATCCGTATTTATCGGACTGTTCCCGAGAGTCATCGTAAGCTCTCTCGGTTCGGCTTTTGATCTGACCGTATATAATGCGGCATCCGGTGCCTATTCGTTAAAAGTAATGACCATTGTTGCCTGCACACTGCTGCCATTTGTGCTTGGGTATCAGATCTGGAGTTATTATATTTTCCGCAAACGTCTGAACGAACAGCACCACCTGGAGTACTGACATGGGACGCGGGCTGATGAAGCTGCCGGGCATCCGGCCGGTACTCGCGCTGGCCTCTGCACTGGTGCTGCTGCAGGCGATGACCATTATTATGCAGGCCAAATGGCTGGCACAGGCCATTACGGCATTGTTTGAAGGTTCTCCTGTATCATCGCAGGTTCCTGTGCTGCTGCTGTTCCTGGCTGCTTTTGCCGCCCGCTACGCCATGTCATTCTGGCTGCAGCTTGTCACCACACGATATGCGGAGAGAACGGGAACGGACCTGCGCAGACAGATGATGGAACAGTGGTTTCGGCTCGGTCCGCGTTACGCCAAAACCGAAGGCACAGGACATCTGGTAACGCTGGCGCGTGAGGGGATTGCTCAGTACAAAACGTATCTGGAGCTGTTCATACCACGTATGCTGGGCACGGGATTTACACCTGTAATCATTCTGTTATACGTGTTCAAACTGGACACCATGTCCGGTATCATTTTGATGCTGACGCTGCCGATTCTGATTGTGTTTATGATTCTGATTGGGCTTGCGACCCAGCGCAAAATAGACGGACAGTTCAAATCCTACAAAGCGCTGGCAAATCATTTTGTAGATACGCTTCGCGGGCTGGAAACGCTCAAGACACTCGGGCAAAGCAAGACGCATGAAGGCTCCATTATGCGGGTGAGTCAGCGGTATCGCAAAGCAACGATGTCTACCCTTCGCATGGCGTTTTTGTCCTCGTTTGCGCTCGATTTCTTCACCATGCTGTCGGTTGCTTCGGTAGCTGTAGGGCTTGGGCTGCGTCTGACGGAAGGCAATATGCTGCTCGGCCCCGCCCTGACGGTGCTGATTCTGGCGCCGGAATATTTCTTGCCTGTTCGTATGCTGGGTGCGGATTATCATGCGACACTGGATGGCAAGGAAGCCGGGGAAGCGATCAATAAAGTGATCGAGCGGGGCAAGGCTGAAGAGCAGCGTCAGAGGCAAGCCTATGCAGGTGTAGTGCATCATGGGGAAGAACTGGAGAGAGGTGGGACAGGTGATAGAGTGTCTGATCATCTGTCATCCGCCATACTTCATCCCCCCTCCACAACACGTACATTGGATAAATCAGAAACAACAAACACACCAGACACAACAGAAACATCAGATAAACTAAACGCCGCAAGCACATCAGTCATGCTAGAGACACAGGCCCCTGCTGCTTCACGACTGCGTGTTGTCTTTAATCGGGATAAACATGAGATGAAGCTGTCCGCCACTTCTTCCGATCATGGTGTGCATGGTGCATCTCCAGCCTTCTTGCGTCCTGCCGATTCTTCGGCATCGGTGTCCTCGTGGGGAGAGTGCAGCCGATTAGCGCTGACAGATATTCAGGTTCAACATGAAGCCGAGGGACCTTATTCTCTGCGGGATGTGACATTTCAACTGACGGGCCTAGGCAAAATCGGGATCATTGGCGCCAGCGGAGCCGGGAAATCAACATTGATGGATGTGCTCGCAGGTTTCCAGATTCCAACAGGCGGGCAAGTGCTGGTTAATGGTCAGCACCTTACCCCGGAACTGCTCAATGCCTGGCGAAGCCAGACGGCAGCTATTCCGCAGCATCCTTATATATTCAGCGGCTCCATTGCAGATAATATTCGTTTCTACTTGCCAGAGGCATCTGATGCCGAGGTAGCTCAGGCTGCTCAGGCAGCAGGACTGACGAAGCTGTTATCATCGCTGCCGGGCGGTCTGCATGAAGAGATTGGTGCGGGTGGCAGACAGCTCAGCGGCGGCCAGGAGCAGCGTGTTGCGCTGGCAAGAGCTTTGCTCAGTGAACGCAGCGTGCTCCTGCTTGACGAACCTACAGCGCATCTTGACGTGGAGACCGAATATGAGCTGAAGCAGACCATGCTGCCGCTGTTTGAAGGCAAGCTTGTTTTTCTGGCGACACATCGTCTGCACTGGATGCCGCATATGGATCGCATTATCGTCATGGACGGCGGCACAGTGGCGGAGATGGGCACACATCAGGAACTGCTGGCAAGACGCGGGGCATATTATCACATGATTCAGGCGCAGATGGAGGCGATATGAGATGAAATCCGGATATTCAAGAGTGGAGACAGAACAGAGTGAGCAACCAACAAACAGCTGGATCGCTCCATACACAGCACAGTACCGCTGGAGATTTATAGGTGCAATTGCACTGGGCACATGCGCGGCACTCTGTGCAGTGATGCTGCTGTTCACCTCTGGATATCTGATCTCGAAGTCTGCGCTGCGTCCTGAAAACATACTGATGGTGTACGTTCCTATTGTAGGCGTACGTGCCTTTGGGATTTTCCGGGCAGTGTTCCGCTATGCCGAACGGCTGGCGGGGCATGATGCTGTCCTGCGTGTACTTGCAGATCAACGGGTGAAGCTGTACCGCATTTTGGAGCCGCAGGCCTTGTTCCTGCGCTCACGCATGCAGACCGGTGATGTGCTTGGCGCACTTGCCGATGACGTGGAGCGTCTGCAGGATATTTATCTGCGCACCGTATTTCCGGCGGTGACTGCGCTTGTAATCTATGGTGCGGCTGTGCTTGCTTTTGGCAGTGTTGATCCGATGTTTGCCGTATGCATGGCGCTGTATATGTTATTTATCGCGGCGGTATTGCCTGCAATATCCTTGAGATTAACCTGGAGATGGCGTGTGCAGCTGAAAAGAGAAAACAGCAAACTGTACACACGTCTCACCGACGGTGTGCTGGGGCTTGGAGACTGGATTGCCAGTGGCAGAGCGGCGGCGTTTGTACAGTGGCAGGAAGAGGATGAGGAGCAAGCCGAACAGATTCGCCGCAGATTGCGGCGCTGGAATCGGTGGCGTGATTTCATTGCACAGTTTGTCATCGGGCTGATGGTGGTTTCGGTAACCTTGTGGGCAGGGCAGGCGGCCTCTGCTGCCCAGCTGCCTGCGGTCATGATCGCTGCCTTCGTACTGGTGCTGTTTCCGCTAACGGAATCACTGCTGCCTGTAGGCGATGCGCTCGGGCATGTGCCGGATTACCGTGAATCACTGGAGCGATTAAACAGGCTGGAAGGACAAGAGGGAACGGGTACGGATACGGCTGGAAAAAAAGATAGAGATAATAGAAACAAGGATACAGACAAAAATAGAAAACAGGATCGAAGCAAGGATAGTGGAGGTTATAACGAGCAGTATAAGGAGCGGCAGCAAGATTCTCGGGAATCCGGTTTGAAAACGGGGCAGCATTCCAGTTCGATCAGTGGGTACGGTACTGACAGCAGTGCTTCTGCGGACGGACGAATTCGGCTGCGAATCCCGCCCAAGCTTCGTGCGGATATTGCCATTGAGCAGGTGAGCTATCGGTATGCCCCAGAAGGGGAATATGCTCTTCAGGACATCTCCCTGCATCTGCCTCAGGGCAAACGGCTGGCAATCCTGGGTCGCAGCGGTGGCGGCAAATCAACCCTGCTGAAGCTGATCCAGGGTGCGTTGTCTCCGTCATCAGGACAAGTATTGATTAATGATCTGCCTGTCGAGATGCTGGGCGAGAGTGTAACCGAGGTTGTAGCGGTGCTGAATCAAAGTCCGCATCTCTTCGACACCACTGTTGCGAACAACCTGCGGATCGGAAGGCCGGATGCAACGGATGAGGAGATTCGGCAGGTAGCTGCACAGGTTGGCCTGGCTGGTCTGATCGAATCGTTACCGCAGGCTTATCATACCCCGATGCTGGAGACAGGATTGCGCTTCTCCGGCGGAGAGCGTCAGCGGATTGCACTGGCTCGGGTGCTGCTGCGGAAGACACCGGTTGTTATTTTTGACGAGCCGACCGTGGGGCTGGACCCTGTGACAGAACGTGAACTGATGCGCACGATGCTGGACAGCCTGCAAGGCAAAACGTTGATCTGGGTCACCCACCACCTGATTGGGGCAGAGAAGATGGACGAAATTGTATTTGTGGAAAATGGAAAAATCGTCATGCAGGGTTCTCACGAACAGCTGCTGGCTCGGGAAGAGCGTTACCGCCGGCTCATTGAGTTGGACCGCCCCGGTTGGCTAGAGCGGCAGCATGAGACACCGCTACCACCTGCAGCTTCCAAATAGTCGGCCTGCGGGAGACGTTCTGCATTGGGATGCGGGCTGAAGGGCAGGGAAGGAACAGTTGAAGTTCCGGGGGTATTCTTTGGAACTAATTCTCCAGAATTGATACTCTGGAGTTTCATGTGATTCCAACTGACCTTATTGTAATGTTTGAGGATACACCCACGCTCTTTGTGGGCCCATGTCCATGAGTATCAATAAAGCAGAAAGCTAAAATCCAAAAAGACGAAGCGGGACAATCCTGCTTCGTCTTTTTGGAATTTTTGGCTGGGTGTGCTGTTATTGGTTACTGTTCTGGCTGGCGTAAAATATCGCTAACGATCTGAGGTGACGTTATTCGGCTCATTTCAGGTCATTTTAAAAGCTAACGATTCTGAGAAACGCTATTATCGTCTTTTTGCCCGAAAATCACCCCGAATCATGCATTTTCATGGAAATAGCGTCGCTGGGAATCGTTAAAATTTTCGTTATGCCTAAATCGGGTAAATAAGCTTTCTGGGGATCGTTAGGGCCCACGCACTGGATCAACTTTTTCTATATTGATCTATACATTCAAATATTTACCAACTTACGGCGTTTAATTCAATATTCTCTATCCAATCACCCGTCGCGTAACCTTAGGCTCTCTCCTCCAACTCACTGTTAATATGCACTTAGAGGGAGCCCTGTAGCCAACCGCTCATCCATACACTCTCCCATTCCGTCCACTCACTCATCCATTCACACACCCATCCACTCATCCCATACACTCACCTATCTATCCATTCAATCAACAATCACTCTACCGCTCACTAACTCATTCACTTACTCCCTAACTCACTTACCGAGCAACCTCAGGCGCACAGCACGCCATGCATACAAACATTTACTGACCTGTGGGCAAGGTGCCGCAAGAGTGACGAAGCACAAGCTCGGGTTCTACTTTAATGCACCGATTATCCATCTGCTTGTTCATCAGATCAAACAGGATCATGGCAGCCAGCCGTCCGATTTTGTCTGTGTCCTGTTTTACGGTGGTTAGCGGCGGATCACTGTAACGGCAAGCTTCAATGTCATCACATCCAGCCACCGCGATGTCCTCTGGTATACGCAGTCCCGCCTCCTTAAAGGCACGAATAGCACCGAAGGCAAGCAGGTCAGTCGCTGCGAACACAGCACGTGGCAATACCTCAGCAGATAAAAGCTGTTTGGCTGCCTCATAACCATCTGTAGCGGCATAATCCTTGCTGTAAACAAGCCATTCGGGCCGCTCTTCGAGACTAAACTGCTTTAGTGATTGTTTAAATGCTTGTTCCCGCTGCTGCATCACAATGGAGGCACGCTGGAGCCCGATAAATCCAAGATCCCGATACCCGTTCATATAGAACTGCTCCACCACTTTGGTCGATATTTTTTCGTTATCTGACATGATGTAACAGGAGTTTTGTCCAGTCAGCTCAATATCAATTCCGATACATGGAATCGGGCTGGCATCAAGGTCGGATACACTGCTTTCCACCTCGTCACCCGCAATAATAATGCAGCCATCCACTTGAAAATATTTGGATCTCGCCAAATAGTCCTCACCCTGCTCGAGAAACTTTTCATTGGAAAAGAAGAGCAGATCGTATCCTAACAGCCCAATCTGTTTTTTGAAGGCGTTAATGACCTCCACAAAGAACGGGTGACTGAAATCCACATTCAGTTTCCCTGCAAACACCACACCCACCAGATGAGATTTCTTGGTCGCAAGTGTTTTGGCGGAAGAGGAGGGGCGGTAGCCGGTTTCTTCCATAATTTTGAGCACACGCTGGCGTGTCTCATCGCCAATATCAGGGTAGTTGTTAATGATTTTGGATACCGTTGCAACAGACACGCCGGCTAAACGAGCTATCGTTTTAATATTCATATTATCCCTCAAATTCTAAACTAGTTTCGTAGATTATGGCTGTGTCTCCATACGCATTCCTGCCAACATTCTATGTCACAACCACCAGAGAGTCAATAAAGTAAAGGGTCGACGGAGATGAATTATGCGATGTATAGAGCTGTTTTATACATTCAATTCTCAAAACTGCGAAAATAAAGCGGCGTTTTAGTAAATTTATAATCTCTGTTGAGATATCTAGCATTCTTCTTCAGATAAGAAAGAGAGAGAATTGCAGCATATTTACATCTGGATATTTATGTATTTCGTAAAACGAGTTTTGTCAACACCGATTGTGGAGTCCTTAAATCCCTGATTTAGCGAGGGTTTACTCTAATATATTGAAAAAAAGTAAATAAACTATTTACAAATTTATCTGGTGAAGTCATAATGAGGGTGTGTTTAACGAAACTAATTTCGTAAATTCGGGGATTATTGTATTCATGAATTCGTAATTCAATCTTGTATGGTTGGGGGAAAGTGGTATGAAAAGAAAAATGTTAATGATTTCACTTGTAACCGTTTTATTGTTTGTGCTTGCAGCCTGCAACAGCAATTCTACGGATTCGGATGGGAAGGCGTCTACAGATAGCAGTAAAAAAGTGACGTTAAAGATTATTCACTGGCAGCAAGAAAATATCAACAATTACATCAAACAGTTCAATGCCAAATTCGAAGAGAAATACCCCGATGTGAAGGTGGAGTATACAACTGTTCCGGCGGATGCTACGTATGATCAGCTGATGCAGACGCGGATGAATGCAGGCAGTACGGGTGATGTAGATATCATTCCGCTGAAATCCAGCTTTGTGGGTGCTCCGCAAGACTGGTCCAAGGGTGCGGCTGATCCGATGTGGAAGCAGTGGATTGATGCAGGGCTGATTAGTGACCTGTCAGACCAGACTTTTATCAAAAACTATAATGAGGTCGATGTGCAAAATGCGATGACGTACAACGACAAAGTGTACGGTGTCAACATGGGTAAAGTGGCATTTACGGGACTATTCTACAATAAAGACCTTTTTGCCAAATACAATCTGCAGGTGCCAACAACGTGGGATGAACTGCAAAACGTCATCAAAGTGTTCAAGGATAATGGTGTAGAAGCGCTGGGCTTTGCAGGTAAAGATGTTTGGCCGATTGGTCTTGCGGTGCAAGGACTTCAAGCCTCCATACATGACGACCAGCTCAGCTACATCAAAGGTCTGTGGACGGGTCAAACCAAGCTGACTGATCCGGTACAGATCGAAGTGCTGCAGAAGGCTCAAACGTTGATGAACAGTGCAATGCCTGGTTTCATGGGGATTGACTATGGTACATTGCCAAGTTTGTTTGCAACAGGCAAGGTGGCGATGATTGCTGATGGTACGTGGGATGCAACGACGATTCAAGCAGCTAACCCGGAATTGAAGTTTGGTTATTTCCCGATTCCGGGCAGCAACGATGCGGCAAAGAACAAAGACTTGGCTGGTAAATACGATATGACCTGGATGGTTGTAGATAAATCACCGAACAAGGATTATGCATTGAAATGGCTGGAAATGTTGTCGGAGAAAGATAATTATACGGACTTTGTCAATGCTGCCGGATTCCTTCCGACACAGCCTGATGTACAGATTACGAGCGAATTTATTAAAGATATCCAGCCATATCTCGAAAACTTCAAACTTTCATGGGATCAGCTGTTTATTAACCGACAGAACGTAGGGCAATATATCGCCGAATCCAGTGTGCATGCAGAGATGCTCAAACCAGCTGGACCAATCGCTGCACCAGAGGAACTGGCGAGCAAATCACAAGCAGATTGGGATGCAGCAGCTCCGAAATAAATAACAAATCTGTGATCAGCCTTTGAAGATTCAGGCGTATGATCTATCTAGCTGTTCATACAGCTAGATAGATCAAAAATTTAGTCCTTCTTAAATAACAGGAAGCCCTGCTTCTTGATGCAAGCTATAACATAAACCGGAATAGCGCTTGGGGTAAGAGCCTTCAGGCCAGCCTCGATCAAGCAAAGCTGTTGTTCCGGTTTTTTAGTTTTACCCGATGAAAGGTGTGAGGACGATGTATCCGTTTGGAAAAGGGAAGGCACGGCTGATTCCTTATCTGTATTTGAGCATTCCGCTGCTGCTTTATGTCGTATTCGGCTTTGGCCCATCTCTCGTAACCGTGCTGTTTTCGTTTACGGATGCGACAGGTGTGAGGGGGCAGGCATGGAGCTTTGTTGGCTTGGAAAATTATAAAACCTTCTTCGGCGCCTCTAATGCAGGAGATCGTCTGGATGCCATCGGGCGATCCTTGTATTTTGCGTTTGCAGTAGTCATCATCCAGAACGCAGTAGGTCTGTTTATGGCGATCCTGATTAACAAAAAGCTAAGAGGCGACAAGCTGTATCGTGCAGTATTCTTTTTGCCTGTCGTGCTGGGAGTAACGGTGTCCGGACTGATCTGGCAGCTTGTAGCGAATCCGCTTGGCGGGCCGGCGCAGTCGATTCTGAATTTCTTTGGCACCAGCTCCAACTTTTTCGGAGATTACAACATTGCCTTCGAGCTGATTATTTTCGTACAAATCTGGATGTACATGGGCTATTCCATGACGATCTTTCTTGCGGGTCTGCAAACGATCCCGAGTGATCTGTACGAGGCGGGATATATGGACGGTGCATCGGGATGGAAGGCATTCACCAACATTACGTTCCCGATGATTGCTCCTTCTTTTACCGTGAATATGCTGTTGTCCATTATCGGCGCACTACAAACCTTTGACATTATCTACGTCCTCACAGGCGGCAAGTTTAATACAACAACACTGGCGTTTGATGTTTATGCAACAGCGTTTGGCACTGGCACAGCGGATTATGGTCTGGCCTCTGCGGTAGCGATGATACAGTTCCTGTTTGTGTTTACCATCTCTATGGTTGCCTTGTTCTATCTTCGCAGAAGAGAGGTGGAGGTGTAATGAAGCAGAGCAGAACGTCGAGAACAATCAGCTACATCATCGTGCTCCTGGTGCTTGCGTTATACGTGTTCCCTCTGTTCTATCTGTTTAATGTGTCGATGAAAACACAGACAGAGTATTTGCTGAATCCCGTAGCACTTACGGAAGGCATTCGGCTGGAGAACTTTACGGAAGCGTGGACGAAAGGCAGCTTCTCTCAGTATATGTGGAACAGTGTGCTCTATACGGGCATGTCTACACTGTTGACGTTGATTTTATCCGTATTTGCAGCATTTCCGCTTGCTCGCAGATACGTGAAGTTCAGTACATTTATTTATATTTTCTTTCTGATCTCGATGTATTTGCCGAATCCGCTGATTCCGCAATTCTCATTGATCAATCAACTGGGTCTGTATAATACCCAAACGGGATATATATTGCTGAAAACGACCGGTACGGGCATTGCGTTTCTGATGTTTGTCGGTTATATCAAATCGGTATCCCGCGAGCTGGATGAGGCGGCTGCCATGGACGGATGCGGGTACACAAGGTATCTGTTCATGATCCTCGTTCCATTAATGAAGCCGATTCTGGCGACAGGCATTATTCTGACAGCGATCGGGGTATGGAATGATATTATCGGACCGACCATTTATTTGTCTGATCCGAACTACCAGCCAGTAACGAAAGGGTTGTTCACATTCTATGGGCAGTACATGAATAACTGGCCGCTGCTGGCGTGTGGCATCCTCATTGTAACGCTGCCGCTGGTAGTGCTGTACGTTGCACTGCAGCGCTTCATCGTTGGCGGGGCAATGGCTGGCGCAGTGAAGTCATAGGAAGCAAGGAAACAAGGAAGTGAGAAAGCAAGAAAGCCACCCTCATTGAACATGAAGGTGGCTTTTGGTATTTCTATTGTTTTATACGAGCAAGTATTTATCCCTTGGTGGACCGAGCTTTTTTTTACATATCCACTAACAACAAAATAATGGAGGACAGGCACAGACAGGTGCTGACCAGATAGAGCACAGCTACGACCTGTTTGTGGTTCAAACCGGCACGCAGCAGGCGATAATGAGCCTGACTTGCATCGGCCTGGTAGATCGCTTTGCCTTGCAGGAAACGTTTGATCACAACGAAAATATTATCGAAGATCGGTACGCCGAGCGCCAGAATCGGAATGAAAATGGACAGCACTGTAGCTTGCTTGAATGCACCGTCAAGTGCGATCACCGCCAGGATAAAGCCAAGGAACGTAGCACCTGCGTCGCCCATAAATACTTTGGCAGGAGCCTTGTTATATTTTAGATAACCCAGTGTTACCCCGACCAGTGTGATGGACATGAGTGCAGAATCGGTCTGTCCCTTCGTTATGGCTACAATAAACAGTGTAATTGCCGAGATTGCTGACAAGCCACCAGCCAGTCCATCCATGCCGTCTGAGAAGTTAATTACGGTCGTTACACCGAATATCCACAGGATCGTCAGAATGAATTGCAGCCAGATCGGCAGCAGTACGTATTCTGCATTGAACGGATTCACGAAGCCGGTAAACGCAATGCCAGAAGCGAAAACGAGCACTGCAGCAGAGACCTGAATAATCATTTTAGGAAGAGCGGGAAAATCTTTACCTTTGGTTTTGTACCAGTCATCAATCGTACCGATCGTCAGAAGAAGCATGCCGCCTGCGACCAGTGCAGCCGTTTCCCAAGTCAGTTCTTTTGTCAGAGCAATGTATGTCAGGAAAAATCCAGTAAATATCGCGTAGCTAGCAGTCAGTGGTATCGGTTGCCTGTGCAGCTTGCGCTCCACATCTTCCCGGGGCTTGTCCACAAAATCCAACCTGTGCGCCAGTCGGCCCAGCGGCGGAATCAGCAGAACCACGACAGCAAAAGACAATATGAAAGCCAGTATGTATATCATAAACTCGCTTGGTTCACTCCCATCATCCCATTTCCTCCTATTATACGAGTTTACCTCGAAATCTGTCGATGTCAGTATTGTAACCAAACTGCTGAGGAGCAGGCTCCAGTCGGTGTTTAGTCACTCGTTTGAGGCAGATAGGGACCAAAATATTCAAGCACGTTTCTGGCATGATAACCATCATCCCCTTGCCAGGTTGCCGCGAAAACAAAGTCATGCGAACCGCCTTTGCGATTTCTTGGTGTATCTCCAGGAACCAGAATGCCGGCGGCAGCCCAGATTTCCAGCAGAGCATCGCGCTCTTGTTTACTGGAGGGCAGACAATCCTTCCACTTTTTTTCCAGAGAGCGGGCGCTGTCTTTCGGATCTCCCGTCTGTGCAGCCTCCAGCAGCTGTGCGAGTATCGCTTGGTCTTCCGCAGTCACTTCGAATGGGGAAACGTTGTTGCTATTGCTGTCGCTGGGCTCCTGAAGCAGTAGTTCTAGGTCCATCAGGCAGTAAAGCAGCCAGCCGTGACGCACACCGCCCCATTTGAAGCGTTCAAAATTCAGCACATTCAGGTCGGCATCAACGTAATTTTCATCTGATTGGATACGGAGAAAGTTGCAGTCTCCGCAGGCGCTTGTGTTGGCATGTAGAGCCGGGCGTTCGCCGAAGGTATGTAATGGCATATTTCTGGTCAAAGCCCAGCTGCTTAATGCGCTGCGCAAGTGTACTTTTTTGGTGGACAGACTATGGAGAAACGCAGTGATCACTTGTTCCTTGAGTGCAGGTTCCTGATGCATGCTGTGAAGGCGCTGTACAATCTCGTCATGAGTGATGGTAATCGGATCAAACATAACACCTTTGCTTTTGGCATATTCAAATTCCTCGCCAGAGAAGGGGCCGCAGGGTGACTTCCAGCCGCTTTTCCAGAAGGTGTTCATTAAAATTTTGACTGCTTTTTTGTCCATTAGTCCAAACCTCCTGTATGCAGAATCATATCGACCAGACCTGGAAAACGTGTGTTGAGTTCATCCTTTCTGAGTGAATAAAAATGGTGTTTGCCTTCAATTCGCGGCTGGATAATGCCAGCTTCACGCAGCAGTTTGATGTGATGGGACAACGTTGACTTGGAGATATGATCGACTTCAAAAGCCGAGCAGTTTTTCTCGCCCGAGCTCGCCAGACAGTGTGCAATCTTCATACGTACCGGGTCACCCAGTGCATTGCAGACCTTGGTAAGACTCATCTCCGAAGCAGCAGGTATTTTTAAAGTTCTCATATTATAGACGGTAGCACATTCGGCATCGTCTTTCAATGTTCGAAAAATTTCGAATTGTATATTGCGATTCGGTATGAAGGTGTGATACAGTTCTTTTCGTGATAATTAGTTCGAAATTATTCGAAATGAAGCGCGGTATGTTTTTTACACGATGAGATGTGCCGTTTAAGACAGACAGCATGAAATAACAGGAGGCAATACAATGACAGAAAAAGCTACAGCAACAACAGGAAGCCAGAATCATACCAATGTTCCGAGCACCACCAAAACTACAAACACTACAAACCTTGAAAGCGCGGAAGCAAACATCACAAATCGTGCTGCCAACGCCGCCACCAATACACCGTTAGAAACAGCAGCGATTACGATGTTAAACAACTATTTTCGTTTATTTGATGCTTCCCGCGCAGACGAACGGGCGATGCAGGACCTGCTGTCCCTGTTTACGCCGGATGCCGAGATTGTACTGAATGGCAGCAGCCGCACCGGATTCGAGGGATTTATGAAGGCTTTCTATGAGTACAACCAGGATATTAAACATATGTGGGATGCGTGGGTGCTTCAGCCGGACGGCAGCTATCAGACCAACTGGGCCGTATGCGGGCAAGCGGCAGATGGCACAGTGTATGCGAAGGCGGGCATCGACATTGCACGTGTGAACGAGGCGGGACAGATCGTGTATCTGGAGAACGTACAGGCAGACGAGAACGCATTCAGCAAATATAAGAACGAGCGCTAAAGGAACACCGAATGGGATTTTGTGAAAAAAAGCCCGAATGAAACAGGCCCTTCCCATCTCTGATATGGGAAGGGCCTTCATTATAGAGCAAGACTCAGCGCCGTGCCGAGCCAGACGCACTGCTGCTGTGGAACTTCCCGAAGCACTGGGTATAATCACCGTGCTGGGTAGTACCGCTGTGCGGTGCTGGATGTTCCGGCGGTGCTGTAAGTTACTGTTGCGCTGATAGTTTCTGCTGCGCTGTGCATTCGCGCCCTGCTGTATAAGTTGCTACCGTGCTGTGCATTGCCCCTTACTGGACATTACCGTTTCGCAGGCCATTGCTGCTGCCGTCTGCTTCAGTTGCGTTGTTCACCCGATGCTAACCTACTTCCCGCTCACCTGTATTGCCTGCTGTGCTGTAACTTCAATAAGGAAAAAAGCATGAGTTGGTGAGTTGCGTAGTACAAGGTGGATGCGGCAGATGATACCCAAACTCTAACGATCCCCAGCGACGCTATTTAGCGAAAAAAGCAAGCTTGCAGATTCTAACGATCTCAGGAGATGCTATTTACCTGAAAAGCCCGTTTTTATGCTGCTTTTAGCCTGAAAAGTCACAAATAAGGCTTCTGGTGATCGTTAGATTTCAAAGTTTTGCTAAAACCCTCAAATAAGGTTTGTGGGATTCGTTAGCGTGTCGATAGCGTTGATAGAGCTCCAGCACCGTGTCGATACCAACTGCTTCACCAGGCTTAATCCTTCACCGCTCCTGCGGCAATATCCGAGATGAACTGGCGGCTGATGAACAGGAACATAATGATGAGTGGGATGACAGCGAGCAGTGTGCCTGCAATAACCATGGCATAGTCTGTGTTATATAGCCCGTTTAATTGAGACAATGCGATCTGGAGCGTATACTTGCGTGCATCCGTCAGTACGATCAGCGGCCACAGGTAGTCGTTCCATACTCCGATGAAGGTGAATGCGCCGAGAAAAGCAAACGCAGGCCGCAGAATCGGCAAGGCTACATTCCAATACAGGCGAAAGAAATTACATCCGTCAATTCGCCCGGCATCCAGCAGGTCGCTCGGAATGGATTCCGTCGCATACTGGCGAATCCAGAAGATGCCGAAGGCGTTGACCATGCCCGGGATAATAAGGGCTTTGAAGGAACCCACCCACCCGAACGTGGCCATCAGCACGAAGGAAGGTACCAGCGACAGCTGGGAAGGCACCATCATGGTGGCGAGCAGCAGGACGAAGAGCCATTTTTTGCCCGGAAACTCGAATTTGGCAAATGCAAACCCCGCCAGTGAATCGAAAAACAACACCAAAAGGGTCACGACACCTGATACAAACAACGTATTCAGAAAGGCTCCCCAGAAATCAATCTGCTGCAGCACCCGTGTAATATTGTTCCACAGTTCACCGCCGAACCAGAGTTGGGGCGGAAACTTGTAGATATCGGATGTGGTCCGCGTAGACATAACAATCAGCCAGTAGAACGGGAACATGGATATGAGCATGCCACCGATCAGGCCGGTATATAGCACCAGCGACTTGAGATGTTTGGACGCCATGAGCGCTCCCCCCTTGTCACATCAGGATGATTTGCCTTGAACAAGCTTCCAGTTCACGATCGAGAACAGGGCAATGATCAGGAACATGCCCCATCCAACGGCAGCACCGTAGCCAAAGTAATTGTTAATGAAGGATTCGCGGTACAAGTACAGCACAATCGTCATTCCTGCCGCTCCGGCTCCGCCGTCATTGCCCACGAGCACCTGCGGTTCAGTGAACAGCTGCATGCCGCCAATCGTGGAGGTGATGACCGTGAACAGGATGACTGGACGCAGCATGGGAATCGTAATGCGAAAGAAGGACTGCACCGCAGATGCGCCGTCGATACGGGCCGCTTCATACAAAGTTTGCGGGATGCTCTGCAATCCGGCCAGATAGATGATGGCGTTATATCCCGTCCAGCGCCACACGACCATAGAGGATATGGCCACCTTGATGCCCCAAGGGGCATTCAGCCACTCGACCGCCGGAAGGCCGACCGATTGCAGCAGATAGTTCAGAAAGCCGTAATTGTTAGCGAACAGCGCACCAAAGATGATTGCTACCGCTACAATAGACGTGACGTTTGGCAGAAAGTAACCGACCCGGAATAAAGTGCGAAACTTGATGAAAGGCGCATGTAGCAGGAACGCGATAATTAGCGCAAAGAAAAGCATCGGAATGGTGGAATAAATCCAGATCATAAACGTGTTGCCCACCGCTTGCCAGAATTCAGCGTCTGTGAGCATGTATTTGAAATTGTTCAAGCCGTTATAGGTCATTACGCCGATGCCATCCCATTTATGGAAGGCCAGATACAGCGAGAAGGCAATGGGAAACAGTCCGAACACAGCGAACAGAATATAAAAAGGCGAGATGGCGGCATAAAGCGCACGATGCTCCCATATGCGGGCCCAGAGTGATTTTTGCCGATCCAGATCGGGCTGGAATGGGCCGGAATCCGGCGACATGCGAGGTTCGGTGATAGCCATATCAATTCCTCCTTTGCGGATAACAAAAGCACATCAAATGAAACGGAACGAAAGCCGGTAGAACCAACGAAACCTGGTTAAACCAGCGAAACCCAGTGGAAACACGAAACCCAGTGAAAGCACGAAATCCAGCAAATCCAACCAATCCAACCAATCCAACCAAACAAGTAGAAGCTGCGAAAACCAATAAGAGCAAATGCCCACTATGGAAACGGCCAGCCGACACTGCATCATATAAAAATTTAAATATTACGCCTGCCTTACCGCTGCAGCTCCCGCTCAACGCGGTGCACGGTATCTGGCCAGACCTGCTGCGGGTCGGCGTTTTGTTTGGCAATATCGTTCAGCCGCCGCGTAATGATGTTGTGTACCGATGGATATCGTTCGCCAAAAAAGGCATCCGGCACATGCTGCGCCGATTCGGCAAACACGGGTCCCGTTGCCTGCCCGCCGAAGAAAGGTTCCTTCTCTTTCATGACCGGTGCATCGAACACACCTGGAGCGGACGGGAACAGATTCGTCGTCTTATACTGCTCCAGCTGATTCTCTGGACTCTGCAGCCAGCGAATGAGCTCGAAGGCCTCCTTCGGATGTTTGCTCGATTTCAAAATGGAGATAAAGGAGCCGCCATTATTTCCGTCTCCACCAGGAGCGCGAGTGACACGCCACTCGCCAGAAGTATCTGGTGCCGCCTCCTGAAGCACCTGCTTCATCCAGACCGCGCCAACGAAGGAGGCAATCTCTCCGTTATTCATCGCCGCATTCCAGCCCGGTGTCCAGCCGTCGGCATTAGCCAGCAGCCCCTTTTCCTTGAAGGCAACGGCTGTATCCCAGCTTTTGCGTACAGCAGGGGAGTCCATGCCGATGAACGAGCCATCGGGACGGAAGTAACGCTCGGCAGCCTGGGAGAGCACTTGGTTGTAAACGCTTCCAATGTTATCGGTCAGAAAAACCTTTCCCCCGAGCTTCTCCTTGATCTGTTCCCCGGCAGCAGCATAGGCATCCCAGTTATTGATCTGACGCGCAACCTCCTCCGGTTCGGATGGCAGACCTGCTTGTTTGAAAAGATCAGCGCGATAGAAAAGGGCTGTCGGTCCCGTGTCCATCGGAAAACCAATCATATGTCCGCTTGGTGTCACACCCTGCTTCCATTTCCAAGGCAGATACTGATTCTCGACCTCCCCCGCGCCAAGATCATACAAATTATAGAAACGATCTTCACTTGGAAATAACTCCATAATCCAGTCGTTAAGGGCAACGATGTCCGGCTCACCTGAGCGTGCAGCGAGAGTGGTTTTGAGCTTGGCTTTGAAATCTCCACCAATCTTCTGCGCCGTCAGTTCAATATTCGGGAACTTTTCCTTGGCCTTGGCAATGAGCTTATCATCAATGGATCGGTTCCAATACCACAATGTAAGCGTTACCTTTTTGTTGGACGCTGAATTATCCTGTCCCGGCCAGATAGAGCATCCGCTGATCAGCAGGACACAGACCATGATAATGGCTGTCCAGTAGGTTCTTTTTCGGCGGATCATGTGCATAACCCCCTCATCATTAGGTTTGAGGCAAGAAGTATCAAGAAAAGTTTAAGGCAGCAATGGCAGCTCGACTGTCTGGACTACACCAATAGTGTATGAACAGTTTCTAAACTCATACCCAATATTCCACAAATGAAACACAAATGTGTGTCCATTGCGTAACATAATTTCAGTAGTTACTAAAAAAATAAAAGTTACTTGACACAATATAATTTTTATTCTAAACTAACTTACATTAAGTAACTAATGATGGTGAGAAAAAATATAGATATGTTTCATTGCTATGCAAAGGGTGGCATACAAGGTTTGTTTTGAGGTTGCTATATCTGAGGCAGCTGTAACAGTGATCCAAGATCGCATTGGCTGCGAATGCACTATATTATGAGAAGAACATGGCTTAACAGGAGGAACGAACGATGATCAATTCACATATTATTCAACTGCTTGCCCCTAAAATTCAGACTTTTCCGAGTGGAAAAGAATTCATATATCTGGTGGGACCGATTAAACTCCCGGTTAACCTGGATGGAGAGACGCACACATTTCAGTGGTACAGCTGGCTGAAATCGGACAAAGCGATGGAGAGCGGCGAACTGATCGCTTCCCTCGCAGATGCCGAGCTGGCCGAACGCCAGCAATCCAGTGTGCTGGTGTATGGTGATTTCGCTGAAGCACAGGATGCGCTCATTCGTATGCACAGCATTTGCCACACTGGTGATATTTTCGGCAGCAAGCGCTGTGACTGCGGCTTCCAGCTGGAGCAGTCCATGAAGATGATTGCTGCACACGGCGCAGGTGCGCTGTTCTATCTTGCGAATCATGAAGGACGTGGCATTGGCTTGTTCAGCAAAGCGATGGCTTATATTTTGCAAGAGGAAGGTCTGGATACGGTTGATGCGAACCTGCAGCTCGGCTTCACCGATGATGCTCGTAATTATGACGATGCGATTGCTGTACTGCGTGCGCTTCGCCCGGCTCCGGTGACGTTGATCACGAACAACCCTCGTAAACTGGCTGCTTTGCAGGAAGCAGGGCTAAATGTCGGTGGACGTGTTCCGCTGTGGGGAGATCGCTCTGCGTACAACGAGAAATATCTGCAAACCAAAGTAAGCCGTTCCGGTCACCTGGCAGACAGTGACGGATTGGCCGGGGCAGAGACGCTGCTTCCGCATGCGCAGGCGTGATGTAATCAACGAACTGACATGAAAAGAACTGAAACGAGAAATGAAAAACGAAATAAGGGGCCTCAGGCCTGACATAAATGGGCTGCTACTGCACTTTTCACACGAAAAGGAGCGTTAGCAGTCCTTTTGTATGTAAAGGGGTGATAGCAGTCTTGTTTTATGGAGCAGCAATCAGCTTGTTAGAAGGCCCCGTGCCGCTCGGTTAATGCAGATCATGGCCCCGGCGGTTTATCGGACACGGTTCATTTGTACATGTGCTGATTTACCCGATTTGTGTTCGAAGTGGCTTGCCGTTGATGTGTGACGAATTATACAATATAGTCATCTGATGAATGCAGGAGGAACGAAGGTGCCATTTGAGGGACAGCGTATTTTGCCAGCTGCAAAGAGCATGAAGCAGTTTGAAGCGATAATCGAAGGCCCTTATACCTACGGGGTCATGTTGGAGACACACATTGCACAGCTCCAGAGCATGATGGAGCGGGCGCGGCGGTATGAGAAGAATATTCTGCTGCATGCTGATCTGGTGCAGGGTCTGAAGAATGATGAATACGCCGCAGAGTATCTGTGTCAGCATATCCGTCCGGCAGGATTGATCTCTACACGGGCCAGCATCATTCAGAAAGCAAAGCAAAAAGGCATTACAGCCATTCAGCGGGTATTTCTGCTAGACACACACGCACTCGAGAAAAGCTACCAGCTGCTTGCCAAAACACAGCCTGACTACATCGAGGTATTACCCGGGGTGATTCCGCATATTATCGCGGAGGTATCCGAGCGAACGGGCATTCCGATTATTGCAGGCGGGTTGATTCGTACGCCGGAAGAGGTGGAGCTTGCGCTTGGGGTTGGAGCGGCGGCAGTAACAACATCCAATGCTGATTTGATCAAATATTTCAAGAAATCGCTTACATGATAATGGTATATACAGGAGGGTTCCGTATGGAAAAATTTATTCTGGCCCTGGATCAGGGCACAACAAGCTCCCGAGCAATACTTTTTAACCATAGTGGCGAGATTGTACACATCGCACAGCAGGAGTTTCCGCAGTATTTTCCCAAGCCGGGCTGGGTGGAGCAGAACGCCAACGAAATCTGGAGCTCTATTCTGGCGGTTATGGCATCATGTCTGGCCGAGAGCGGCATCAAGCCCGCACAGATTGCAGGGATAGGCATTACGAATCAACGGGAGACCGCAGTTGTCTGGGATAAACAAACCGGCAGACCGATTTATAATGCGGTGGTATGGCAGTCCAGACAGACAGCATCCATCTGTGATGAGTTGAAAACGCAAGGGCTGGATCACCTGTTTCATCAGAAAACAGGTCTGCTGATCGATCCATACTTCTCGGGCACGAAAGTGAAATGGATTCTGGATCATGTGCCTGGTGCCCGCGAACGGGCCGAAAAGGGAGAACTGCTGTTTGGCACGATTGACAGCTGGCTGATCTGGAAACTAAGCGGCGGAACACATGTGACGGACGTATCCAACGCCTCGCGTACATTGATGTACAACATTTACGATCTGCAGTGGGATGATGAATTGCTGGGGATTCTGGATATCCCTAAGGCAATGCTGCCGGAAGTACGTGGCTCCTCTGAAATATACGCACATACGACAGACTATCACTTCTTCGGTCACCGGGTTCCGATTGCAGGGGCGGCAGGGGATCAGCAGGCTGCGCTCTTTGGTCAAAGATGTTATACCAAGGGCAGTATGAAAAATACATATGGCACCGGGTGCTTCATGCTCATGAACACGGGAGAAGTGCCAGTGCAATCCGACCATGGGCTGATTACAACGATTGCCTGGGGAGTTGACGGCAAGGTTCATTATGCGCTGGAGGGCAGCATCTTCGTGGCTGGCTCGGCTTTGCAGTGGCTGCGGGACGGTCTGCGCATGCTTCGTTCCTCCAAGGATAGCGAAGACTATGCCAAGCGGGTACCGACAACGGATGGAGTCTATATGGTACCAGCCTTTGTCGGGCTCGGAAGTCCGTATTGGGACAGCGATGTGAAGGGAGCGGTGTTTGGTCTTACCCGCGGCACAACGAAGGAGCATTTTATCCGTGCAGCACTGGAGGCGCTGGCTTATCAGACCAAGGATGTACTGGGAGCGATGGTGACGGATTCGGGCTATCCGGTTCATACTTTACGGGTGGACGGTGGTGCTGCAGCAAATGATTTTCTGATGCAGTTCCAAAGCGATATTCTGGGCATTCCGGTGGAGCGTCCATCAGTGAACGAAACGACAGCACTTGGGGCAGCGTATCTGGCAGGTTTGGCAGTCGGATTCTGGTCCGGGGCAGATGAACTGAACAATCATGATCATACGGAGCGTGTCTTCGAAGCGGTGATGGCGGACGATGAGCGGCAGCAGTTGTATTCCGGCTGGCAGCGAGCAGTGAAGGCTGCGATGGCTTTCAAATAAAGCCCGTTATACGGTTGGAAGACGAGGGACAGAGGAGAATTTTTCTCTATTACAACAAATGGTCATTTGTACTTTTTCGTTAAACATATGTTATTAATGAGATTTATTGGTGGAAAAAGATGTATGATTTACAGGGATTATATTCCTGGTATGCATGAAGGGTTTGCCCACAATAAGGAAAAATGAAAATTTAGTGGGTTGCTTTGAAAATACATCCTTGAGCTAAAAAAACTTTTTGAAATTTTTTTGAATATTGTGTCAAATCAGGCCTTCACGCCGCCGAAAATCTGTGATAGGATTATGTTACAAGTTAAAAAATGATGTCTGGAGATCGGGAGGGACCACGTGCGTTCAGCAATTGCTGAACGATTGACGTGGTCCTTTTTTTGTTGTTTTTTTAGAGAAAATAAGGGAAATAATGGGGGGTCATCATATGGCGATCATGTTCTCGGTAGCACAACGAACAGAAATGATGGAGCAAATGTCGAATGCACAATTTGACGTGTTGATTATCGGAGGCGGCATTACGGGAGCAGGCATTGCACTGGACGCTGTGTCTCGTGGGCTGAAGACGGCTTTGGTGGAAATGCAGGATTTTGCGGCAGGTACATCAAGCCGTTCGACCAAACTGGTACACGGCGGCTTGCGATATTTGAAGCAGTTTGAAGTGAAAATGGTCGCCGAGGTAGGGCGGGAGCGGGAGGTTGTCTATGAGAATGGTCCGCACGTCACGACACCTGAGCCGATGCTGCTGCCCATCTACACGGACGGTACATTTGGCCGTTTCAGCACATCCATCGGTTTGATGGTGTATGACACGCTTGCGGGAGTGAAGCGCAGTGAACGGCGGCAGATGTTGAATGCCAGTGAAGCTGCTACGGCTGAGCCTTTGCTGCGGAAGCAGGGGCTGCTGGGAGGCGGGCGTTATGTGGAATATCGGACAGATGATGCGAGACTAACCATTGAAGTCATGAAGGAAGCGGTCCGGCGCGGAGCACTTGCGGTCAACTATGTGAAGGCATCCTCCTTTCTGAAAGAAGACGGGATCATTACAGGCATTCAGGCGGTGGATCAACTGAACGGAAGCGGTTATACACTTCGGGCCAAAAAAGTGATTAACGCTTCGGGGCCATGGGTGGATACGCTGCGTGAAGTGGATGGCTCGCGCCAAGGCAAAACGCTGCAGCTGACCAAGGGCATTCATCTGGTATTTGATGGTGCACGATTTCCGCTGCGGCAGGCGGTTTATTTTGATACACCGGATGGACGCATGGTCTTTGCAGTGCCGCGTGATGGCAAAACCTATGTAGGTACAACAGATACAGTCTACCGTGAAGACCCGGCGCACCCGTTAATCTCGGAAGCCGATCGTGATTATGTGATTGAAGCGGTAAACGGCATGTTCCCGGATGTCCAGATTCGTGCCCAGGATGTCGAATCCGGATGGGCAGGTGTGCGTCCGCTCATTCATGAGGAGGGCAAGGGCCCTTCCGAGATTTCACGTAAGGATGAAGTCTGGGTATCGGATTCAGGTCTGATTACGATTGCTGGCGGTAAGCTGACGGGATATCGCAAAATGGCCGAGATGGTGGTTGATCTGGTTGCACGTCAGCTGCAGCAGGAATACGGGGAAAGCATTGGCCCGTGTGTCACTAAAAAGATGCCCATCTCTGGTGGTCACGTTGGCGGCTCGGCCGGATACGTATCGTATACCGAGCGCAAAATCAAGGACGGTGTTGCATTGGGACTGGATCGGCGTGTGGCGGAGCGTCTTGCCCGCACCTATGGTTCCAATGTTGATGCGCTGTATGAGCGCATGCCTGAACCGCGGACAAAGGCGGAGCTTCATGGCATGCCGCAGGAGCTTTTGCTGATGCTTCGTTATGCAATGGAGGAAGAGATGGCGGCTACGCCAGCAGATTTCTGGGTGCGCAGAACGGCGGATTTATTTTTTCGCATCGACGAGGTTCGCCGTTACAAATCAGCAGTCAGCGCTTATATGGCAGAACAGCTAGGCTGGTCTGAACAGCAGACGGAAGTTTACATGGAACAGCTGGATCAATTGCTGCTGGAAGCATCCGGAAAGAGCTAGGGCGGCAGGATTTTGTAGATCTGGGTCGAATGGAACATGTAAGCGCGTAACACAGAGAGGGGATTACATCCATGACATTACAGATCGGTATCATTGGCACGGGTTGGTTCAGCAAAGTACACGCAGATATTATTACTCGTATGAAAGGTGTTCGTGTCGCAAGTGTATGCGGGACAACGCTTGAAAAGGCGGAAGCGATGGCTTCTGTATATGATGCTGCCGGGTATGAGCAGCTGGAACAGATGCTGGACGGAGAGAAGCTGGATGCCGTATACATCTGTGTACCTCCGATGTCTCACGGGTCCATTGAAGCCGAGTTGATTAAACGAGGAATACCTTTTCTGGTGGAGAAACCGCTGAGCACCGGGATGGATATACCGCTCCGCATCGTAGAGCAGGTACAGCAATCATCCTTGTTAACTTCTGTTGGGTATCACTTCCGTTATCAGGAGTCGGTCCAGGTCATGAAGCAAGCCATGCAGGAGCAGAAGGTAGGCATGGCACTGGGGCGCTGGATGGGCGGAATGCCTGGAGTCGGCTGGTGGCGTCGCCAGGAAGGTTCGGGTGGGCAGTTTGTCGAACAGACGACACATATCGTCGATCTGCTCCGCTTCTGTGCAGGCGAAGTGACAGAGGTCTACGCCGTGGCAGCCCAGCGCAGCATGCATGAGAAGCATGAGCATGTAACCGTGGCCGATGTGGCCAATGTGACGCTGAAGCTGGAGAGCGGTGCTATTGCAAGCATTGCGAACACGTGCCTGCTGCCTGATGGAGAAGGCGGGGCGGGACTACAATTTTACACGGATGCCGGCGTATGGGATTGGACGCCAGAGCGTCTGCTTGTGCCGGATGCAGCTTCACATCCGATGGCAGGACTTGAGGTTGCAGCGGGGCATAACCCGTATGAACGGGAGAACGAGGCATTTATTCATGCCCTGCGAACGGGTGACCGTTCCCGCATTTTGTCCGACTATGCGGATGCCTGCCGCACACAAGAGATCACAACCGCTGCACAGGCATCGGTGGAGTCAGGGCTGCCTGTGCAGCTCCAGTCTTCATCGCAAATCGCTCGTTAGAAGAGGAGTCATGGCTGCCGTAAAGAATTCAGAGACGGTATGCTAGCTGTAACTTAAGCTTCGACCGATATTCAATGGAGTTTCAACACAGCTTCAGCAGAGCTTTTTCACGAAAGCTGCAAAGCTCAAATACGCCTGCAACCGGAACCCTTTTCTCTATGGTTCTGGTGCAGGCGTATTTATGCTGCTCGCTAATTGTAGCGAGAGCCGTCGTTCTATCGAAAAAGAGATCCCTTTGTTTTTGCCTCGGCGTTTATCTAGCTAAGCTATTTCGATTGCTGCTGCTCTTTCAACCAGTCCGAGGACCAGCTGTAGATTTGATTAATGACAGGTTCGATGGCTCTGCCTTTAGGTGTAAGCTCATATTCCACACGGGGAGGAATCTCGGGATACATATGCCGGGTAACAATGCCTTCCATTTCCATTTCCTTCAGACGCTCTGATAACAGCCGCCCGCTAATGGCCATTTCGGCCTCCAGCTCTGTGAACCGCTTTGGTCCGGACAACAGCTGATACATGATCAGCAGCACCCACTTTTTCCCGATGATATCCATCGCCTGTGTAATCATGCAGGGACTTGGAGATTTAACTTTTCTCAGCTTCAACGTGTTTCACCTCGATTCATAACAGATATGACATATTGCGCTATATAAAAGGACAAAACGTTCTGCCGCTCTACAAAATACAAGCACCTTCCATAAAGATAAAGGGTTACTTCCAAGTATAATGAAAGGTCACTACAAAATATACTGTAACATACCTTTTGTATGTATTATACATCATTTCAAGAAAAATTACTTGAAGAAATTATCTTATTATTATATACTCACTTCATAAAAGTAAGTTTGTGAATAATAATTTGTATTGAATTGCTTTCTAATGTTAGTGAATACGAAGCGTATAGTTCTTCCCAAAACTCAGTTCCTTTAGAGGGCTTTTACATATATTACTACTGTATTGTCGGGTATCCGCCCAAAAATTTTAAAACTTCAAAAATAGCAATCTGGTTATAGGGGGATCACAGAAATGAAAAAAGTGTTGGGATATGTTTTCTTAGTGGTACTGGCGGGAGTGTTTGTCATGACGGGTGTTAATAAAGTGACAGGAGCCGAGATGATGATCGAAACATTCGAGAGCTTCTCTTATCCAACCTGGACGATGTATTTGCTTGGCGCATTGGAACTGCTGAGTGCAGTAGGGCTGCTTATTCCGCGTACCCGCATTTTGGCCTCAGGTGTACTGACCTTTATTCTGATTGGAGCTGTAGGCAGCCACCTGATCTATGCACAATATGCGGCTGTTCCGTTCCCGGCTGTACTGCTTGCAGCTAACATTGGAGTGCTGCTGGTAAGCCTGCGCCAACTGGAAGAAGAGGAAAGCCTGGAGATGGTGCAGGCCTAATGCCGACCTGATAAAGCTTTAGGGAAAAATGAGGAGCTGGCGCTCACTTTGTTCTGCATTTTGTATTCAAGCAGGGCCAGTTTCATGTTTCAAGTGTGACGTGTGATGAGATCAGATGCTTCGCTGCGCTCGTTTTACGATTCGCTGTGTGTGCCTGGTGTCCGATTGCTCGATCCATTCGGCACATACCTGGCGTACCCACTCCGGGGTGGTTTTACTCGCATCGTTAAGCCAGTTGCTGACAGAATTTTGTACATACAGGTGGTCATCCGATTTTACTGCGGATAATAACGGAAGAGCCATCGCCGGATTTTCCTTCAACGGCTGAATATGTTTCGCCCATACCCCGCAAGGCCGGGTAGATTCAATCGCAAAGCGCCTGATCATCGGATCAGGATCGGTGCACCAGGGGATCAATGCTTGAAGCGCTGCCGATAGATCTGCACGGATGGAATCCCGTACAGCCATCCAGGCAATCTCTCTCACTCCAAAGTGATGATCTGCCGCAAAAGCACGAATCTGTTCGAGCTTCTCTGTCACATGCAGTTCAGGATGAAGTCCGATGATATATGCTGCCCAGCAGCGAACACTGTCTGAACGGTGCTTGGCAAGAAAGTTGAAGAGCTGTTTGTTTTCCTGCTCAGGCCTTTTCTCCATATACTCCAGCCACTGCCTGCCTATCTCGGAAATGATTTTCATAATGCGTTGTTCATCCTTTTTTCCGAGTCTTGCGGTGACCTCCCGAGTGGAGACAGGTATATCTAATTCACGCGTAATTTGCTCCAACAGAAGAACATGATTGACGGCCAGCCATTCGGTCAAATTCACGGATTCAATCGTTCCTGATTGCAGCAGACGGTGGATGTGTGCCGGGATTTCAGCAGCTTTACGCGCACCTTTGCGAAGCAGAATCTCTTCCGGGATGGCAACATCTGATTGGTCATTCATTGTATGGCCTCCTTGCTTGTCTGAAATCATTATGTATACCATACAATGGAACAGGAATGCAGAGATGTAAGCTGGCTTACATCTCTAAGCATGGAGAAGGTGTTTAATGGCATGCTTCAAGCTCACTTGCATGAAGAGCAACCGATTTAAACGAGGTACGTATGCGGCCTGACTGCGAGAGCTCTTTCATCGCAGCTGTAACGGATTCTCTGGAGGCGCCAGCCATCCAGGCAATTTCCTGATGTGTCACACCATACTGAATACGGCAGTACCCATCCTCTTTCGTCCAACCGTTCCGTTCGGCCAGCCGGCACAGGTTATGCATGATTTTGTCATGTAAATTCCCGAGTGCAAGCGTCTGTGTCAGCTCACTCATTTGTTTGATCCGCTCACTCAGCACGTTCAACATGCTCATCATAAATGCCGGATGATCCACTAAAAACTGCTCAAATCGCCCTCTGTCCATCAAGCAGATATCACAAATCTCTGTTGTTTCAATATATAAAGCGCGTGTACCAAGCGAAAGTTCATTCATCTCTCCAAAGACGTTACCTTCACCCAAAATATCCACGGTGAACTGCTTGCCTTCCGTATTTAACGTGTACAAACGAACCTTCCCCTTTTTCACAAAATAGAAACCTTCCGTAAACGTAGCGGGTGTCTGAATCGTTGTATGTTTAGGGAACGTTGTAATAGACGTCATGCTATCCATCTCCATCAGATCTGCCTCTGATAAGGAGGACATGAGGTCGAATTGAGACAGGTACAGGATTTTATTCATAAGGCTCCTTTCACTGGACATAAAAAAGTATAAAAAAAGAAGAACCCGATGAAGCCAGGGTTCTTTCGCAGCCTGCCTTCCTAATACATGGAAGGTGCACTGTTTATTTATGATCATATGCTATTCTTTGACTATAGTAGCTTTTTGAGTTGAGAGACGCGTCCTTGGCTGATGCCAAGTTTCTCCGCAATTTGCTGTTGAGCGAGGCCTGGATGCTGTTCAATAATTTCTTTCATCTGTTGCAGCATACGTGCTGTCTTGGGCCTCAAGTCGGGGTAGTCCTGGCTTGCCGCCATATCTCCATCATTCCATGAAGGAGCAGCGGGTTTGGCAGCAGGACGCTCTTTAGGTGGAGAAGCCTGTTTATTCTCAGGTACGAACCAGTCGGGAGTGTCATCTGGGTGTTTTAATTGAATTGCACAAGTCCGGCAGATGAATTGCTCTTTGAAATACATTTCCGTATCCACGTCACCGCAAAAAATACACAATGTTGATTTGTACTTTCTTAAAATCAACTCTTTCCCTTCAATGAAAAATTCAAGCGGATCGCCGATATGGATTTCCATTGTATCCCGCATTTCTTTGGGAAGCACAATTCGTCCGAGACGGTCCAGAGATCTCTTCATTCCGGTTCTTTTCATCGCATCTCCCCCGCAATATTAACATTAAAACCTGTCCTTATTGTAAGGAAGAAAGGGCTTTAATACAACAATAATATTTCAAAAAATAGGGATTGTTTCTACTATTATGGGAAAATAAGTTTGTGTTTAAGGGAAAATAAGTCTGGAAAGCGCGGGAGCGACGGCCAACGTGAAGAGAGCTGCCAATACCATGGAAATACTGGAGATAGTGCCTGTCAAAGAACTCAGTTCAAAGGCTTTTGAAGTTCCCGTGCCGTGAGCACCCGTTCCAAGCAGTGTACCTCGTGCGATCTCGCCATCAATGCGCAGCATTTTGACTATAGAAGGTCCCATAATTGCGCCGAGAAGCCCTGTCATGATCACAAATACAGCTGTAACCGCAGGAATTCCCCCGATGGAAGCCGACACATTCATGGCAATCGGTGTTGTAATGGAACGTGGAATCAGGCTGTGAATCAATCCGGAGTCCAGATGCAGCCATTTGGCGAGCAGGGCGGAAGAGAGTACTGCAACGACCGAACCCGTCATGACGCTGACCACGATCTCGGATATATGTTTTTTTAGCACATGGAAAAAAGTATATAGAGGCACGGCAAATGCAACTGTAGCGGGCTGCAGCAAAAGACTGAGCCATTTCCCCCCGCTGCTATAAGCGGCGTAATCTGTCCCGGTGGCGAGCAGTACACCTACAACCAGCAGTGGTGTGATGAGCAGAGGCGAGAGGTATACTTTGGGCAGGCTGCGATACATGCGTTTGGCAACCCAGTAGATTCCGACCGTTAACAGCAAACATAAAAATCCAATCATCCCGTGTGACGCTCCTTTCGTTTGGCAATACGTGTAGCAACCAGGCCCGTGCAGGCCATAACCAGAAACGTGCTCAGCAGCACGATAAATAAAATCTGCAGTCCGTCATGCTCCAGCATCGGCATGTAATTCATGATACCAACGGCCGACGGGATAAAAAATAAAAGCAGCTCGCCGAGCAGCCACGCCGCTCCCACCTCGATCCACCGCAGCTTTACAATACCGGTCTGCAGTAAAATAAATAGAATGACCATTCCGATTATTGAACCGGGTACAGGCAGATGGAGAGCACGGGCCAGCTGGTCCATGAGCAGTGAGAAAACCATTAACAGCGCAACCTGCGCAATACCGATGCCCCATTTTTTCACCTGAATCCCTCCTTGTATATCCGTGTAAGATTTCATGCATTTGATATGATTAGTGATTTGTTGTGAAAATGAAAAGAAACGTTGCTTCGTATCACAAATTTTACAGTGCATCTTTTCATGAGTAAAATGCATATTAAGAATGTTTTCTATTCCATTTGTCTATGACAAGGGTATAAGCTTACGATGGTAAAAGAAGGAGCGGGGATAGGCCATGGATATTCGCCATCTACAATATTTTCTGGAGGTTGCCCGGCAGCAGAGCTTCACAAAGGCCGCCGAGGTGTTGTATATCACCCAGCCTACCATTAGTAAAACCGTGAAGAGTCTGGAAGATGAACTGGGCGTTACCTTACTTGACCGATACGGGAAGCAAGTTCAATTAACGGATGCGGGGCATGTCTTTTTTCGGCAGGCACTGGAGATTGAAAAATCGTTCCGCAGTCTCTCCTCCGAGCTTGACGATCTGATGAATCTGAAGAAGGGCCATCTGCGTATCGGTCTGCCGCCAATGGTTGGATCGAGCTTTTTCCCGATGATTATCGGGGAATTCCACAAAGCGTATCCACAGGTAAGCATACAGCTGTTCGAGGATGGAGCCAAAAAAGTAGAGGCAGATGTGATCAGCGGGGCTTTGGATATCGGTGTGGCGGTGCTTCCTACAGTGGATGAGGTGCTGGATCATTTTGTATTTGTGCATGAAAAGCTGAATCTGCTGGTACATCCTTCACATCCGCTTGCAGGGAAAGAGTCGGTGGCGCTTCAAGAATTGGAGCAGGATGCGTTTGTTTTGTTTCGGGAGGACTTTGCTCTCCATGATCGCATTATTGTGGCCTGTCAGCAGGCGGGTTTTCAGCCGCGAGTGGTCTATGAAAGCTCGCAATGGGACCTGCTGAGTGCGATGGTAGCCGCCAATCTGGGGGTAGCCCTGCTGCCAGAGACGATCTGCCGTGAGGTGGACCATATGCGTGTGCGGATTATTCCGGTCGGGGAGCCGGTTATTCCGTGGCAGCTCGGCATGATCTGGCGGAAGGATCGGTATCTTTCTTTTGCCGCGCGAGAGTGGATTGCCTTTACCCAGTCGAAGCTGGGAGAACAGGTGAAATGATGCCGGATCATTGATACAATGAGGAAATGGAATGTAGGAAAAGTGCATGATGAGGTACAAGGTAACACACATATTGGTGGAGGTGTAGGATTTATGAAACTGCGGGTATCCGCTGTACAATATCAATTGCAAACGATTCACTCATTTGAGGAATTTGCCGCACAGGCGGAGCATTACATACGGACAGCTTCCGAATTCGGAACGGAATTTGTGCTGTTCCCTGAATTTTTCACAACCCAATTAATGTCCATTGGAGACGCACAAGGGAATGCGCTGACCATCGAAGATCTGCCTGAATTTACGGAGCAGTATGAGCAGCTGTTCGTCTCACTTGCGGCCAAGTATAACATGCACCTCATCGGGGGCACACATGTCATTCGCAAGGAAGGCAAGCTGTACAACACAGCGCATATGTTTTACCCAGACGGACGGATCGCACGCCAAGCGAAGATTCATATTACGCCAACCGAAGTGACGGAGTGGAACATGGCTGCGGGAGACGGGCTTGAAGTGTTTGACACGGACAAAGGGCGCATTGCGATGCTGACCTGTTATGATATAGAATTTCCAGAAATCGTACGTATGGCAAAAGCAAAGGGTGCGGATGTTATTTTCTGTCCTTCCTGTACGGACGATCGCCACGGCTTCTATCGGGTACGCTATACGAGTCATGCCCGTGCGGTGGAAAATCAGGTATACGTTGTCTTAACGGGAACGGTGGGTCATCTGCCGACTGTGGATTTCATGCGTGCCAATTATGGACAAGCCGCTATTATTACGCCGAATGATGTACCCTTCCCGCCGCGCGGTATTCTCGCGGAAGGTGAGATCAACAACGATATGATCGTCACCGCTGACCTTGATCTGGATCTCTTGTACGAGGTGCGTGAACGCGGTTCGGTAACGACTTGGCGTGACCGTCGCACAGATCTGTACACGGATTGGGAGTAGAGGAGTAACATGTGTTTCATCATCTGAGCTTGGGAAGGAGGCACAGGCGGAATGTATATGAAGGAATTGCTGATAACTCCACCCGCTGGTGATGGCAAAAAGGGCAGGGCTAAAGCAGTCATTCGCAACTATGCAGCGCCCGACTTTGAAGAGCTTATTCGCATTCAGGCGGAGAGTTTCCCGCCGCCATATCCGGAGGAGCTGCTCTGGAACAAAGAGCAGCTTGGCAGCCATGTGCAGCATTACCCCGAAGGGGCGATCTGCATTGAGGTTGATGGGGAGCTGGCTGGATCAATGACCTCACTGCGGATGCAGTGGGACCCGGCACACCCAGCCCGTCATACGTGGGCCGAGGTCACGGATGACGGGTATATCCGCAATCATCAGCCGGATGGAAACACGCTGTACATCGTTGATCTCTGTGTGCGGCCGAAATATCGGAAGTGGGGACTGGCTCAGCTTATGATGCAGTCCATGTACCATCTTGTGATCGCGCAGGGGATGGATCGTCTGCTCGGGGCAGGACGGATGCCAGGTTATCATCTGGTGGCCGGGCAGTTTTCTGCACAGCAGTATCTGGATCAGGTTGCCGCTGGTGAGATGCATGACCCGGTCATTTCATTTTTGCTCCGATGCGGACGTATGCCTGTTGGAGTAGCTGCGGATTATCTGGATGACGAGGAATCCTGCAATTATGCGGCTCTGATGGAGTGGCGTAATCCGTTCCGATAAAGAGAGGTTTGTGCATGTCCACTGTGTCAGCGGGTCCGTATGTCCATGGGCGCTGTGTCCGCGAGTCCGCGTGTCTATATATCTATGTGCACCTGTTTTCATGAATCGGCATGTCCATATGATTGTCCACAGTCAGCTGTACCGGGTTCGATTATTATTTTTGTTCTTGGTGTTGTGATGGTTGTTCTCGCCGTGCGTCTTCAGTTCTCGACCGACTGCTAGCCAATGAACTGGCATTAGCAAACTTAAACAAAATACAGACGCAGATTTACCTCTCCAGATCGCTGCTTGATGAACCAAACTGTTGCACTGAATACATATTTAAAAATAAGGAGGATATGTTCTATGGAATTTACACGTATTACATCTATTCAGGACCCATTGTTTGCCCAGATGCACAAGCTGATGCAGGAGATTTTCCCGCCAGAGGAAGTGCTGGACTTTCCGCTATGGGCTGAGCCACTGGAAGACCCGGGCATCCGGGTGTTTGTTGCTGTACATGAAGGCCAAGTCGTTGGTGCAACAGAGTACCGCTATTATGAGGACTGGAACGTGGCCATGACGGATTTTACGATTATTGGCCGTGAAGGCCTGGGTATCGGTGCCTTTTTGGCGAATCACCGCAAGCGTGATCTGCAGCAGCTTGCCGCTGCAAACGGTAAAGAGCTGTTCGGCATGTTCGCTGAAATCTACAATCCGTATTTGAGTCAGGACCATGTGTTTGGCGGCATTAAACCGATGGACCCGTTCGTGCGCCGCGAAGTGTTGTCGCATCTGGGCTATCAGCGTCTGGATTTCCCATATGTGCATCCATCCTGGCAAGGTGACGGTGAAGCCGTAGGAGGCTTGGATCTGTGCTTTATGCCGGGTGACGAGTCGCTGGTGGAGCTGCCCGCAAGTCTGGTGGCTGATTTCCTGAATCGCTATTATGCAGTGCTGCCAAACAAACCGCAGGAATGGCTTGCCATGGTAGAGCAGCTGAACGCTCGTGAATCCGTGGCACTGCGTCCGCTGTAGGTGAGTGAACGCAGAGACGAGACGTACAATTCATTATTTAAGAAGTGACACGATGATATAGATGCGATAGCTGGAACCTGGACAAGTGTAGGTAGGCAAGTGTAAGCATGTAAACGTAAGCAGGCAAGAAAAGAACAAGCCCAGCTACAAGTACAAGGAAGCCAGTAAAAATAAAATTACAAATACCGCCCGTACAAGAGAAGGTGCCAGGACAAGTAGAAGCAGAAGTACAAGTACCACCAGTACAAGTAACGGTGTCGGTAAAGTAAAATCACAATGATCGACTACAAGTAAAAACACTTTTTCCGGTGAAAGTTATCATTATAAACTAAAACATCCGCACAAATCCAAGCAGAAGTGTAAGTATAAATGCAAGTACCGGCGACAATTAGAAGCACCAGCACCAGCACCAGCACCCGTGCCAGTAAAGTAAAATCACAGTACCTTGCAGGTGGAATTACAGGGCGATGGGTATAATTGTAACACGTGGCAGTTCACATCAATAAGTGTAAAGACTCACTTTTCAGACCACACAGATGGTTTGTGCGTGGGTCTTTACTCTTTTCTATTTTCTGTAAAGATGAGAGATGATGAGAAACAGTGCGAAGACCATGCTGGTTGTTATATAGCGAGGGGCATATCCTGGAGTGGAAGTGCAGCGGAATTTTATTAAGCAGAGATTCAACGCAACGAGGGTGGTTATCTCTAGTGCAAGAGCGATTAAGGCGATGGATCACTTATTGAAGAGGTTGAGATGGGCTAACGATCTCAGGAAGCCTTATTTAGTCGTTTGGCGGCACTTTCCAAAGCTAACGATTCTGAGAAACGCTATTTCAGTGAAATATGCCCATTTCTCGCCCCAAAAGCATTGTTTTGTAGCAAATAAGCTCTGCTGGATTCGTTAGAATTTCAGCAGAGCTAAAATGGGCCAAATAGCGTTTCCTGAGATCGTTAGAGTTTGGAAGAGTATCCGTACGTTCCATTCATATCGCTAAAATGTTGGAGATCATCTGGACCTATGTCATGAAAGTAGACTACTACACTAAGGATTGGACCTATGCCAAGAAAATAGACACTACGTTACAGACTTGTACGTAAATTTCATTGCAAAACGACCGCTACAATGAATAATTAGTATGCGTTTGCCCTATTCAATCGTATACGTGGTTACAAACGATGGACGCGGGAACATGGTTGGCTTCTGCGCCGTCAGACCTTCACTTGTGCTGCGGTTGCGGTGAGCGTGGTTGTAGGCTTGTGACTGCTGCCAGCCCTTGAAATGTTCCTCCGATTGCCAGAGCGTAAGCACGACATAAGTATCACCCTTGAGCGGACGGAGCACTCGAATGCCGACGAATCCAGGCTCGTCTTCCACTTTACGGGCACGGTTCTTGAAACGTTCCTCAAAATCAGGCCGTCCATCTTCCGTAACCGGGATATTGTTCAGCACAGCGAATCCGCCGCCTGTCCATGATCCTGCGGCATCAAATGCCTCATATGCAGCCACTTGCTCATCTGACTCGATGCTCGGCAGGCGATCTTTCGTTTCAATTGCAAGACGCACCTGATCTTCTGCGCCTTTCAACGTCAGATGTGGATATGCAGCAAGTGCATCTGGCAGTGGGGCTGGAACCAAATAAATATACATAGGAAGTTTGCCTCCTTGTTTGATTGTGATATGAGCCAGTTCAACATATCTTCAACATAGCATATGGCTAGAGACAAGTGCAATTTCCCAGAAATATGGTTAGCGTACACCGTTTCATGATAAAGTATATAGACTACAAGCAGAACGGGTGATCGTATGACAACAACAATTCGCATATCGGTTAGACCGCTGGTGGAGTACGTGTACCGCAGTGGCAGTATACGTCCGGGGTTCCGCACCAATGCTTCAATGCAGGAGGGAACGCGGATTCACCAGCGGGTGCAGAAGGCATATGCCGAAGAGGATTTGAAAGAAATTGTGCTGGAAGCCGAGCTTCGGCATGGGGAGCTGACTTATGTCATCGAAGGACGGTGTGACGGTCTGATTCGGCTGGAAGGTCAGCTGACGGTAGATGAGATCAAGTCAACGGCTGGCAATCTGGACGAGCTGGATGGCGGGCTTGAGGTACACTGGGCGCAGGCGATGATGTATGCGTATATGTATGCTGTTCAGCACGATGAGCCGCGCATGCAGGTGCAGCTGACATATGTGCATTCGGTGACGGGCGAAGAGCGGCGGTTTCGACGTATGGCCGAGCGGCAGGAGCTGGAGCAGTTTGCTGCAGAGGTGATTGCCGGATATGCACCATATGCGGAGATGATTGCCGCTTACGAAGCGGAGCGGGACGTTAGTGTGCGCGAGCTGCCGTTTCCTTTTCGCAAATACCGGGAGGGACAGCGCAAGCTGGCAGGGGCAGTGTACAAAACGATTCGTGAAGGCCAGGGACTCATGGCAAAGGCACCCACAGGCATCGGCAAAACGATGTCCGTGCTTTTCCCTACGGTGAAAGCCATCGGTGAAGGTGAGGCGAGCCGACTGTTCTACCTGACTGCGAGAACGACAACGAGAGTGGCGGCTGAGGAAGCCTTTGCCCGGATGCAGGCAGAGGGGTTGAAAATGCATGTCATCAGCCTGACGGCGAAGGACAAAATTTGCTTCAAAGACGAGGAAGCCTGTGATACTGGCCAGTGCGGCATGTGTGAAGGGTATTATGACCGGATTAACGGCGCTGTGCTGGACATGCTGGAGCATGAGACCTTGATGACACGGCCCGTTATTGAGCAGTATGCACGTAAACATCGGGTGTGCCCGTTTGAGTTTTCACTGGATGCGGCTTATGCGGCGGATGCGGTAATCTGCGATTATAACTACATTTTCGATCCGCGTATATCGCTCAAACGTATGCTGGAGGAACAGAAGCGCAAGACCGTTCTGCTGGTGGATGAGGCGCATAATCTGGTGGACCGCGGGCGAATGATGTTCTCTGCAGAGTTGGAAAAGGCTGTTTTTCTCGATGTTAAAAGAGAATTTCAGACGCTGGGCAGCCATGTGCCTGCCGCCAAAGCGATTGTGGATTATACGGGAGCGATTGACAAGTATCTGATCACACTTCGCAAGAACGGCGGGGAAGAAGGCAAGATCATTCAGCAGGAGGCGCCGGAGGAGCTCATTGAACGGCTGGAACCGTTTATTCTGGTGGCCGAGCAATGTCTGGTTGAAGGTGGATCGGGCAATGCCGAGATGGATCAGCTGCTGCTGGATGCCTATTTTACGGCGCAAAATTTTGTGCGCATTGCCAAGCTGTATGACGAGCGTTTCATTACGTATGCAGAGTGTGTGCGAAGCGAGGTACGGGTGAAGCTGTTCTGTCTGGACCCGTCCCAGCAGCTGCGTCAGACGGCCAAGGGCTTCCGATCAACCATTCATTTCTCGGCCACTTTATCACCGCTTCGTTATTACCGGGATATGCTGGGGGCAGAGGAGGAGGATTACACGCTGCAGATTCCATCCCCGTTCAGCAGGGAACAGCTGGATGTGCGGCTAATGCCGCTGTCTGTGCGTTACAAGGACCGGGAGCGCACCAAACGTCCGATTGCCGAAATGTTACAGCAGCTTGTTTCGGAATGGCCGCACAGCAATTTACTGGTGTTTTTCCCTTCCTACCCGTATATGCGTGAGGTTTATGAAGCATATGCACAGCTTCCAGGTGCAAGTGATGCGGATACGGTCATGCAGGAGCAGGGTATGAATGAGCAGGAGCGTGAGCAGTTTTTGGCGGCGTTTCAGCCGCACCCCGAGCGTACACGTCTTGTTTTTGCTGTTATGGGCGGTGTATTCTCGGAGGGTGTCGATCTGCCGGGAGACCGTCTGAACGGTGTTGTCGTTGTCGGTGCGGGACTGCCGCAGATCGGTCTGGAGAACAACGTGCTGCGGGATTATTTTGACAAGTCGGGACGCAACGGCTTTAACTACGCTTATGTGTTTCCGGGCATGAACAAGGTGCTTCAGGCTGGAGGCAGACTTATCCGAACCGAAGAGGACAAGGGTGTGCTGGTGCTGGTCGATGACCGGTTTACACAGGAGCCTTATCGTTCTTTGCTTCCTGAAGAATGGCTGGATTATAAGCGAATTTGACGTTGTTGAATGATAAGGGAGATAGCATTTGCTCACCAATTTTGCTGATTTTTCATATTTGATGAAATAATTTTGTGAATTTTCTCAATATTCTTTCATTTTCATGATTGAAACATGGGGTAAACGGGTTATAACTTGGTTAGCACGAACGAACAACGGCGATCCCCTATCCGTTTCGCGGTCCGCTTCGAATGCAAATCAAGGAGGTCGGTTTGTCATGAAGAAAAATCATACCATGATGCAGTTTTTTGAATGGCATTTGGCAGCAGACGGCAATCATTGGAAGCGACTGGCTGAGATGGCCCCGGAACTGAAAGCAAAAGGCATAGACTCGGTATGGGTACCCCCTGTCACCAAAGCCGTGTCGGCAGACGATACCGGTTATGGTGTGTATGATCTGTACGATCTGGGCGAATTTGATCAAAAGGGTACGGTACGCACCAAGTATGGCACCAAGCAGGAGCTGGTGGAGGCCATTGCCGAGTGTCAGAAGAGCGGTATTGCCGTTTATGTGGATTTGGTCATGAATCACAAGGCTGGGGCAGATGAGAAGGAAGTATTCAAGGTAATTGAGGTTGATCCTCATGACCGGACGAAGGAGATTTCCGAACCGTTTGAGATTGAAGGCTGGACCAAATTCACTTTTCCCGGACGCGGCGACCAGTATTCCTCCTTCAAATGGACATCCGAGCACTTCAACGGTACTGATTTTGATGCCAAAGAAGAACGAACGGGTGTGTTCCGCATCGCCGGTGAGAATAAAATGTGGAATGAAAATGTCGATGATGAGTTTGGAAACTATGACTATTTGATGTTTGCCAATATAGATTACAATCACCCGGATGTGCGGCGTGAGATGATCGAGTGGGGCAAATGGCTGATCGATACGCTGCAGTGCGGCGGTTTCCGACTGGATGCGATCAAACATATCAACCATGAGTTTATCAAGGAATTTGCTGCGGAGATGATCCGCAAACGCGGGCAGGATTTCTACATCGTAGGAGAGTTCTGGAACTCGAACCTGGATGCGTGTCGTACGTTTCTGGACACCGTGGACTACCAGATTGACCTGTTTGACGTATCGCTTCACTATAAATTTCATGAGGCTTCCCTGGCGGGGCGTGATTTCGATCTTACCAAAATATTTGAGGATACCCTCGTTCAGACACATCCGACTCATGCAGTAACATTCGTGGACAACCATGATTCACAGCCGCATGAGGCGCTGGAATCCTGGGTTGGCGATTGGTTCAAGCCGAGTGCATATGCGCTGACGCTGCTGCGTCGCGATGGATACCCGGTTGTCTTTTATGGGGATTATTACGGCATTGGCGGACCAGAACCGGTGGAGGGCAAAAAAGAGATTTTGGACATTCTGTTGTCAGCACGCTGCAACAAGGCTTACGGAGAGCAGGAGGATTACTTCGATCATGCCAACACGATCGGCTGGGTGCGCCGGGGCGTAGAAGAGATTGAAGGCTCGGGCTGTGCCGTTGTGATCTCCAATGGAGATGATGGTGAGAAGAGAATGTTTGTCGGAGAGCATCGGGCCGGGGAAGTGTGGGTTGATCTGACGCATAGCTGCGAAAATGAAATTACGATTGAGGCCGATGGCTGGGCTACCTTCCACGTATGTGGCGGAGGTGTCTCCGTCTGGGCGCTGCCAGAGCAGCATGACGATTGTGGCACCAGTGCGGGTAATTAGTGCTGATTTTTAAAGATGGAACCACCTGAAGCTGAATAGTCTCCTCATTCGCGCAATGTTTTTTGACGTGAGGATGCTGTTCGTACAGACGCGCTGCCGCGTGCTGATTCAGGTGGTTTGTTTTTTTAACGCTTTGATGTAGCTTTCTTGCAGGAAGCTTTCAGGCTTATTCTAGTTCCGAATGATTAGTTCAACTTATAGCTTGTAATTCTATAGCTTGAAAAAATCTACTATTCTAACGATCTCAGGAGAGCTTATTTGCCCCTGTACAGCGATGCTGAAGATGTAACGATTCGCAGGAGCCTTATTTTGCAAAAATTCGGTCAAAACCGCCTCATTTATCCCATTTTCACCTAAATAGCGTTTCTGGGAATCGTTAGAATATTAAACCTTCAAATATATGCCGAATAAGGTTTGTGGAAATCGTTAGCGCAGAGAGAAGATGGACGGATAGAAGCTTACCATCTATTCATTAACCGCCATCTCCACCTATTTTCACGCGCTTCTAGCCAAGGGCTCGCAGCAAACTCTCGGGTTACTTCTACTTTCTACTTCCTACTCCACCAGTTCAAAGGACTCCAGTGTGCCAGCCAGGCGCAGATCATCAGGGTGTGCGCGGTTGAAGGCGGCACGTTTCTCCGCATCGGCAAATTCATCATGGTAGTGCATCAGCACCGTTTTCTGCCTTACTTCAGCGGGGAGCTGTTCCAGATCCTTCAGAGAAGTATGGGATTTGATGACCAGATCATGCATATGACATTCATGGAATATGAGCTGTACATCTGGCGCAATCTGCTCCACCCGCTCACGATCGAGAGTGCTGTCTGCACTATAGTAAAAATAAGGCTTCGCCATCAGCCCGTTGCTGATCATGCCAGGAACATGCTGCGTGCGAAATGTCTCGAATGTTACCCCTCCCAGCTCAAAGCTTCCTCCATCTGGCAGTGGCACAACATCATAATAATCGCTCATCGTGCGCTCTCCGTCTGTTGTATATCGCATGCCTGGAGACAGGATGCTCCACAGCGGTTCGACCAGTTCCTCATGAATGAACAGGCGTGGTTTGCGATCTCCTACAATCTGTGCATAATAACCAAGCATCTGTACGCCGTTAATATGATCCTCATGCAGATGAGTGATAAACACATTATGAACGCCAGTCATGGCAAATCCATATTCCTTGAGTGCTTTGGCATTGGATTCGGGGAAATCGATCACCAGATGAGTGTCTCCGAATTCGGCAAGCATACTGTTGTGGTGCTGCTCTACGCTGAACATGTCCCCTGTGCCAAGAAAAGTGAGCTTCATCTATTTCATCTCCTTATCAACCAGATCGAAGACCATATATAGTTCAATGTGGTACATGGTGTGGTGATCTTCATATCGGTATCATTTGCGTTAAAATCAGTATACCGTGTTCCTCGGCATATGCCTAAATCAACCTTTTTTGAGAACGCTATCATTTTATATTGAACTTTGCGGGCAAACGGTGTAGCGTAAAGATGGGAAGTGAACTTATATGAACGTAAACTCACCTAAAGGGAGCGTGCAAGGCGAATGAAATCTTTTCTGGATGAACAGTTCTTGCTTCACAATGAAACGGCAGTCAGGCTATATGAGGAATATGCCAAAGACATGCCGATTATGGATTATCACTGCCACCTCAGTCCTCAGGAAATTTACGAAAACAAAACATTTGGCAATCTGACGGAGGCCTGGCTATACGGCGACCATTACAAATGGCGTCTGATGCGAGCTAACGGGATTGAAGAAAAATATGTAACAGGCGGCGAAGGTGTGACGGATTATGATCGCTTCCTCGCTTATGCCAAAACGGTGCCAATGATGATCGGCAACCCGCTGTATGCCTGGTCTCATCTGGAATTACAGCGTTATTTCGATGTTCACGATATCTTAAATGAGACAAGCGCTCCCGCGATCTGGGAAAAGGTAAATGCGAAGCTGACCGGTGAAGGCTTTGGAGCGCGTGATCTGATCACCAAATCCAATGTCACGGTTGTATGCACCACCGATGATCCAACGGATTCACTGGAGTATCACCTGAAGATTCAGAAGATTGAAGATTTTGATACCGCAGTCCTGCCGTCATTCCGCCCGGATAAAGGTCTGGAATTGAACCGGGACACCTTTATCGAATGGGTAGCGAAGCTTTCACAGGTAGCAGGCACTGAGATTACAGACTATGACTCGTTCCTGGCAGCGCTGGAATCCCGTGTCGAATTTTTCCACTCCGTCGGCGGGCGTGTATCTGACCATGCACTGGATTATGTACCGTACGCAACAGCCACTCGCGAGGAAGCAGCCGCAGCTTTTGCCAAAGCACTTGCCGGAGAAAAGGTTTCCCGAGTGGAAGAGGACGGGTACAAAACCGTTACGCTGACATTCCTGGGCAAGCTCTACGCAGAGCGCGGATGGGTGATGCAGTTCCACATCAATGCAGCACGTAACAACAATACCAAAATGTTTAAACAGCTCGGCCCTGACACGGGGTATGATTCTGTAAATGATACACCGTTATCCGCGGCGGTCATCGGCTTGCTTGATACGCTGGAGCAGCAGGATGCTTTGCCGAAAACGATCCTCTACTCTCTCAACCCAAGGGATAATGAAGTGCTGGCAGCAATCATTGGCAGCTTCCAGGGCGGGGGTACTCCGGGCAAAATTCAGCTCGGTGCAGCATGGTGGTTCAATGATACGAAGGATGGCATGCTCGCTCAGATGAAAGCACTGGCGAATGTAGGGCTGCTCAGCCGTTTTGTCGGCATGTTAACCGATTCCAGAAGCTTCCTCTCATATACGAGACATGAATACTTCCGCCGCTTGCTCTGTAATCTGATTGGTGAATGGGCAGAACAAGGTGAAGCACCGCAGGATATGGAGCTGCTTGGCCAGATTGTACAGGGAATCGCATATAACAATGCGAAGGCCTATTTCCCGTTTAATGCTGTGCCGGAGAAGGTCTCTGTCTCCAAATAACATCGTGTTCCATTGATCTGTATGACATGTCATTCGTTCTAAAATCCATATGGTAATGAAAAGGCTCTCGATTTCCTCTGCGTGGTACAACCAGGTGGAGGGAATTGAGGGCTTTTTGATCTGCCTGAACTGGTCTGAACCGGCATAAACAAGCCCTTGGAAAATGGATGCATTTGTCATGCATGAAATGATTGACATAACCATAAGCTGAACATATACTTAGTATACCTAATTAATTGATTGACTATTAAATTGGATAGCTATTAAATAAGTGACCTATTTAATAGACAGACTATGATTATTCTGACGGACGTTCTGTTCCGGCAAGAACTGAAAAGGAGGAAGATGTGATGACAAGCATAGATCCGGTGGCCCAGAAGCTTTTATACTCCATCATGCAGTTTAACAAAGGCAAATGGAGACAGCATAAGCCGCACGGGCGCAACCATAATGAGATTATGGTGCTCGCCTGTCTGCTTCATGGCTCACATCCGGGTGAGCGTTTGGATTGGCGTGATAATCCGCCAGATTTCGAGAGCCACTTGAATCAGGAGCATCCGGGGCTGAAAGTCTCGGAAATCAGCGCATTGCTGCGCGTGAAATCTCCAACCATTACCCCGGTTATCCGCGGTCTGGAGGATGAAGGTCTGGTGGAGCGCACAATGGACCCGGAGGATCGGCGGGCTGTACGGATTACGATTACAGACGCGGGCCGTGCCATCATTCGGGCTGCACATGACGAACGTATGGCAACCTTCAATCGACTGGTGGAGCATCTGGGCGAAGAGGACAGCTTGCAGTTGGCTGAACTGCTCAGCAAGGTGTACACCTTCTTTGATACACAGGTTACCCATTCGAGTGAAGCGGATGAACATGCAAGCAAAGCATCCAAACAAGGAAATGATTCATCTGAACAAGGAGATGATACACCATGATGAAACTGTTTCGCATGCTCAAGCCATATCGAACCCCGATTATTTTCATTCTGGGCCTTATCTTTCTGCAAACGATGGCTGAGCTGTATTTGCCTACCTTAATGGCAGATATCGTGAATTTCGGTATCGTCAAGGGCGATGTGCCTTACATCTGGAAAATTGGCGGTTTCATGCTGCTGATCGCTATTGGCGGAACGACATGTTCTATTATTGCGAGTTATCTGTCCTCACGCACAGCGGGCGGATTTGCCAAGCAGCTGCGCAGCAGAGTGTTCCGGCATGTGGAGAATTTCTCTCTGCAGGAGTTCGACAAGCTGGGCACGGCTTCTCTGATTACTCGCACAACCAACGATATTACACAGGTACAGAATGTATTAACGATGATGCTGCGCATGATGATTATGGCTCCCATGATGTGTATCGGGGGGATCTTCATGGCGGTATCTCAGGATGCGAAGCTGTCCACCATCTTCCTGGTCGTCCTGCCTGTACTTGCGGGAGCAATCGCAATAATCGGTTCCAAAGGCTTTCCGTTGTTCAAGCAAATTCAGAAAAAGCTGGACCGGCTTAACCTGGTGCTGCGTGAGCAGCTGACAGGTATTCGGGTTGTGCGTTCTTTTAATCGGGGCGAGCATGAACGTGTTCGTTTCAATGAGGCCAATACCGAACTTAGAGATGCATCGATCAAGGTCAACGTCCTCATGGCTACGGTTATGCCTGTAATGATGCTGGTTATGAACTTTTCCATGATTGCCATCTTGTACTTTGGTGGTTTGCGGCTTGACAGTGGTCATATGAACATTGGTGCTCTGATTGCCTTTGTGCAATATGCGATGCAGATCATGTTCTCTCTGATTATGGTGTCCATGATCTTTGTCATGATTCCAAGAGCGTCAGCTTCGGCGGAACGTATTAATGAAGTGCTGGATATGCAGCCAGACCTGTCCGATCCTGTACAGCCTTCCACCATGAAGTCCATGCAGGGAACCATTGAGTTCGATCATGTCACTTTCCGTTACCCGGGTGCAGAGAATGCGGCGCTGTCCGATATTTCCTTCACGGCTCGTTCGGGTGAAACGACAGCTATTATTGGTGGTACGGGTTCAGGTAAAACCACCTTGCTAAGTCTCATTCCGCGTTTCTATGATGTAACGGAAGGCACGGTGCGTGTCAATGGAACGGATGTACGCGAGCTTCGGCAGGAGGAGCTGCGATCCAAGATCGGGTTCGTACCGCAAAAGGCTGTCCTGTTCACAGGCACAATTGCAGAGAACATTCGACATGGCAAAGATGATGCGAGTATGGATGAAGTCATTCATGCAGCACGCACAGCTCAGGCCGAGAACTTCATCTCCGAGATGAAGGACGGGTATAACAGCTTGATTGCACAAGGCGGAAATAACGTGTCTGGTGGACAAAAGCAACGTTTGTCCATTGCACGAGCACTTGTCCGTCGTCCAGACATTTATATTTTTGATGACAGCTTCTCGGCTCTGGATTTCAAAACTGATGCCAAACTTCGAGCTGCGCTCAAGTCGGAAACGACAGAAGCTGCTGTACTGATCGTAGCCCAGCGGGTAAGCACGGTAATGGATGCAGACCGTATCCTTGTGATGGATGAAGGCCGAATTGTCGGTTCAGGAACACATAAAGAGCTGCTGGAGAACAATGAAGTGTATCGCGAGATTGTATCCTCCCAGCTGACTGAGGAGGAGATCGCATGAGTGAACGCACAGCAGAACGCAAAGCGCCAAGTGCTCCGCGCGGACCGGGTCATCCCGGCGGTGGTATGGGCATGCGCCCTCCTGCCGAGAAGGCTAAGGATTTCAAAGGCACACTGCGCCGCCTGGTTCAGTATCTCCGGCCGCACAGTTCTCGTCTGATCGGAGTCTTGATTGCTGCCATTTTAAGTACAGTATTCGGCATTATTAGCCCGAAAGTTATGGCTGAGGGTACAGATATTCTTGCTAAAGGCGCTATTGCAATTATGCAGGGTGTGCAGGGAGCCGGGATTGATTTTCCAGCATTGATGAGAGTGTTGTACCTGCTGCTTGGATTGTACCTGTTTAGTGCTGCTTTCGCGTATGTTCAGCAATACCTGATGGCTGGTGTGGCTCAGCGAGTCGTTTATGATATGCGTGAGCAGATCAGTGCCAAGGTAGGACGTTTGCCGCTGAAATATTTTGACTCCCGTACACACGGGGAGACGCTAAGCCGGGCAACAAATGACGTCGATAATATCAGCAACACGCTGCAGCAAAGTTTGGCTCAGTTTATTACGTCCGTGGTGACCATTGTTGGTGTCATCATTATGATGCTGACCATCAGTCCGTGGATGACGCTGATTACACTTCTGACGCTGCCGCTTAGTGTCATTGTGGTTATGCTGGTAGCTTCCCGTTCCCAGAAGCATTTTGCGGGACAGCAGAAATCACTTGGTGAACTGAACGGTCATGTAGAAGAGATGTATACCGGCCACAAGGTTGTCAAAGCCTTTGGACGTGAGGAGCAGTCCGTTCAGCAGTTCGAGAAGGTGAATGAAGAGCTGTATGCATCCGGATGGAAAGCGCAGTTTATTTCCGGGATTATTATGCCTTTGATGAACTTTGTCGGAAACCTGGGGTATGTGCTGATCTGTGTAGTCGGCGGGATTTTTGTTACAAGGGGCTCCATCTCCATCGGGGACATTCTGGCCTTTACACAATATTCGCGTCAGTTTACTCAGCCGATCAACCAGATTGCCAACATCTCCAACATTATTCAGTCGACCATTGCTTCCGCAGAGCGGGTGTTCGAACTGTTGGATGAAGAAGAGGAAGTTCCAGAATCGAAACAACCTTCAACGCTGCGTCACCCGGCAGGAGCTGTCTCTTTTGAAGGTGTGGATTTTGGTTACAAAGAAAATGAATTGCTCATTCAGAACATGAATATCCATGTGAATCCAGGGCAGACCGTAGCCATTGTCGGGCCAACCGGGGCCGGGAAAACAACGCTGATCAATCTGCTGATGCGTTTCTATGAGCTCCAGAACGGACGAATTACGATTGATGGGATCGACATCAAAGAGATGTCTCGTGGCAGCTTGCGCAGTCTGTTCGGAATGGTGCTGCAGGATACATGGCTGTTTAACGGTACAATTCGCGACAACATTGCCTATGGACGGGAAGGTGCAACCGAAGAGGACGTGGTCAAGGCTGCTGTCGCTGCCCATGCAGACCATTTCATTCGCACGCTGCCTGACGGATACGATACGGTGCTGAATGAAGAGGCATCGAACATCTCTCAAGGCCAGAAGCAGCTTCTGACGATTGCGAGAGCGATTCTGGCGAATCCGTCCATCCTTATTCTGGATGAGGCAACCAGCAGTGTGGATACCCGGACCGAGGTGTTCATCCAGAAAGCGATGAATGAACTGATGAAGGACCGTACAAGTTTTGTTATTGCTCACCGTTTATCCACCATCCGGGGTGCTGATCTGATTCTGGTCATGGATCATGGTAACGTAATTGAACAAGGTAACCATGAGCAACTGATGGCGAAGCAGGGCTTCTATGCCGACCTGTACAACAGTCAGTTTTCGGAGCAGCAGCCGCAGGCAATCTAGAATGCTCGGGACGTGTAACAGATTGAGAACATGACGGCTTTTGGAAAAATAGAACCTGCACCATGGGTGCCACAGCGCACCACAAGTGTAAGGAACCTCAAAACAAAGGGACGAGGCAGTTATTTCTGCTGCCTCGTCCCTTTTGTTTTTTACCGCTGCGCGCTCACTTGTTTCCTGCCGTAAATAAGTTTGAAGCTCACACAAAGTGAACCTCAGTCGTTGCATGGATGATCGCCATATAGCAGCTTTAAGGTTTTACATTTGCGTTTGTGTCCAGCTTTTCCTCATCTTCAGAATTCTGGCGACTGCCTTCCTCCAATGATACGGGTACAGGTTCACCTGGCAGCCCCTCACGCTGTTCAATCATCCGTTTGACCACTTCGAAACAGTCGTCAATGTGCTTGTTGCCCACATAACGCATGGCGGTGAAGCTGAGTGCTGCAGCGAGGCCTTGTCCTGCAAACGGTACAAACTTGGCGACGGATTTGGTCGCTACGCGCACCCCTACCCGCTTGAGCACTTGAACAACCAGCTCCTTCGTGACCATACGTCCGATGACCTTACTTCCAATCGACATCACGAATCCGTATATCATGGACTTGGTTTCAGGGTCCATTCCGTCGAGCTGCTTTTGCGATAATCCAAATTTATCATTGATGGCAGGCAACAGCTGCATCAGCATCCCGACATCAGCCAGTACATCTGTACCGGGAAGGGGAACTAGGGTAGACCCGGCTGAAGCGGCAGCTCTTTTGCGAACCATCGTACGGCATTCCTTGCGCACCTGCTCTAATTGTTCCAATGTTTGTGGAATCATAGGGAATTCCTCCATTCGTATAATGTACATATAACCAATTGAAGGTGAATTGAATGGGTTGCTCCCGCGAAGTTCAAGTCTGTATTCTTATAGGTTGCGGAGTAACCTTTTTTCTCATGCATACATCAAATGATAATAGCATACAGCTATCTGGTACTACGCATGGAGAACCCAAAGGATGCATAATCCTTCTTTGTCTCCTGTTCCTCTATTTTTTAGAGCTTGTGCATGTACTGTACATCATTTTCTGAGCTTTGGATTTGTTTAAGATTTTAACCTTTTTGGGTAAATGGAGACAAGCATCGGAATGGAGGCAGAGGGGCATGGAATGGAATAAAGCCTTGTTAATTCATCATCAGCATGCCGGGAAAGCGAGTCGGGAGAATACTGTAGGTCTGGCAGCGGGGGTGCTTGCTCCAGCTGTGCACGAAATGGTTGTCGTGCGGACGGATGAGCCTGGTGAGGGAGAGCAGCTGTGCCGGGAACGCGGAGAAGAGTTCGATGTGGTATTCATTCTGGGCGGTGATGGTACGGTGCATGAGTGTGTAAACGGGCTGGCATCCCTCCAGCAATCTCCACCAATTGGTGTATTGCCGGGCGGAACATGTAATGATTTTGCACGATCACTCGGCATTTCGCCAGACGTGGAGACAGCAGCTCAGGAGCTTCTGTCAGGACGGATGATCACGGTTGATGTGGGAAAAGCGAATGACCGGGTGTTCACGAACTTTTTCGGAATCGGGCTGATTAGTGAGACATCACAAAATATTAACGAGAATCTAAAGGGCGCGCTGGGGAAAGTCAGCTACTTTATCAGTACGCTGCAAACCATCAGCCGCTCGGAGCCATTTCATTATGAACTAGAGGTGGACGGAGAACGTGCCGAAGGCGAGGCTGTGATGATCTACGCAGCCAATGGCCGTTTTCTGGGCACCAATGCACTGCCTTTTGCAGCGGATGCTTTACAGGACGGCCAGCTCGATGTGCTCATTATTCATGAGACAGGCATTCCGCTGCTGCGTGAGGTGCTTTCACATAAACCTGAGGGGGCATGGCAGCCCCGTAACGAGAGCATTTCCTATTTCAAGGCGTCTACGCTAACAATAAAAACGGATGCACCGATGCCCGCCGATACGGATGGCGAATTGTACATGCAAACACCCGCCGAGCTGTCTGTGCTTGCGGGTCATCTGCGTTTCCTTACCGGAACGGGGGAATGACCTCCCCTGTTTTTTGCTGAAACGCTGTTCAAGGTATTGTTCACAACCCGAACTATAGAAGGGCATTCGCTTTCAGATGTCTCTGCCTGAACTCGTCTTCAAGCATGCTCATCAGAATCGCATCGTGATACTCATGATTGTAATACAATACGTCCCGCTTCACGCCTTCCCGCTGAAATCCCAATTTCTCATATGTGCGAATGGCGCGCTCGTTAAAAGCAAAGACTTCCAGTTCGATCCGGTGCAGATTGGCGATACCGAATCCATAATCAAGCATCAGCAGCATCGCTTCACTACCGTAGCCTTTGCCTTGATGGACTGGTTGATCAATGGCAATGCGGATATGAGCACTGCGGTTTTTATCATGGATATCCATCAGTACAACTTCACCGATAATTTCGTGTGTTGAATGTAATGCAATGAGCAGCATCAGTCTGGAATCATCCTGGGCTGCACTTTCTACATAACGTTCAACCTGGGCACGGGTAAAGCTGCCTTGGGTTCCTGTGAGTCTGCGCATCTCGGTATCAAACAGACTTGGGTAGTATGCATCGACATCGGTTAACTCAAATGGGCGCAGGTAAATACGCTCGGTTTGCATTAATTTGGCGGTACGATTCGTAGGTGTAGGATGTGACATATGTCTTCCTCCTGTCATATTTTCAAGCAAGCACAAGCGATGTGTGATGCACCATGAGCATGGCATGTTGTTTCGTTTGTATGCTGTTCTGTTATACTGCTGCTGACCAAAGTATATCCCAATCCTGTATACTTCCAAATATACAGATTTCACAAAATGAACAGGACAGATGGAGTGAGGCAGATATGATACAGTTACCCAAGCTGGATGAGCACAACAGCAGACCTGTTTTTGTTCAGCTTTCGGATCATATGAAACAGGAGATATTGTGCGGGGCACTGGCAGCACACAGCCGCCTGCCTTCCGTTCGTAAATGGGCTGAATTGTTGGGCATAAGCACTACGCCTGTAGAGTGGGCGTACCAGCAGTTAATTGCGGAAGGGTACGTCTACAGCGAGCCGCGCAAAGGTTATCGTGTGCGTGCTGTGGCTGAAGGTTATCACGATATATTACTGGGTAAATCATCAGTGCCGGACAACGCCCCAGCCGTGTCAACGGATATGCAGCGGTTACGTCCTGTGAGCCATGTTCACTATGATTTTCATATGTCGCACAATGATTTCACGCTGTTTCCTTATGCGAAATGGCAGCAGTACGCCAATCGAGTATGGCGTGAAGAGTCCCGCAGCCTGTTATTCTACGGAGACCCGCAGGGCGAATGGGGATTGCGTTCGGAGATAGCAGACTATCTGGGGCAGTTCCGGGGAGTGAGATGCACACCAGAACAGGTTGTCATCGGTGCGGAACAGCATCTGCTAATGTCACTGCTCACACAGACGATGCTCCAGAAGGGTGGACAGCGCTCCATCGCTGTGGAGAACCCCGGTTATCGCTTGTTACCCGGAACATTTCGGAATTATGGATATGAGGTAATTCCGATCTCATTGGACAGCGAAGGTATCAACCTTGATGAGCTGACTGGAGCAGACGTGTCGGTGGCTGGTGTATCACCGTCACATCAGTTTCCTATGGGAGTGACGATGCCGATCAGTCGCAGACTGGCTTTGCTGGACTGGGCGGAACGTGCTGGAGCATATTTGATCGAGGATGATTATGACGGGGAATTCAGATATTCCGGCCGTCCCATTCCTTCGATGCAGGGATTGCGAGAGAACACGCCAGTCATCTATATGGGGGGATTCTCTCAGGTGCTTGCACCTGCCTTTTGCGTACACTATATGGTCTTACCGAAAGAACTCCTGCCTTATTTTGCACAGGTATATAGAACGATTCTATTCGAACAGTCGGCTTCACGTCACCATCAGCGGACTCTGGAATTGTTCATGCGGGAGGGGGAGCTTGGTAAGCATATCCGTAAAATGCGTCATTTATATAAGCGGAAGCGTGACTTAATCGTACAGGCCATTCAGCAGCATTTTGGAGATCAGCCTGGAATGCAGATTCAGGGTGAACATGCCGGATTTCATCTGATACTGCGGTTAATAAATGAACTCCCGGCAAAGGACATGGTGAATATAGCTCTTGATGCGGGTATACGGGTGGCTTCAACAGAATATCTGTGGGCAAACGACAGCACCCCTGCTGATGGCAAACGGGAGCTTATGATTGGCTTTGCTGGCATCGAACCAGAGAACATTGAGCCAGGCATTGCCGCGTTGGCCCGAATATGGAGGGCATAAAGCGCGGCAAGTATGGTCCAGATGCAGTCCAGATGTTCACACAAAAGGGGAAAAGCTATACCGCCGCTGCCCGTCTATTTAATTTTGGCTTGGTTGGTTAACCACGCCGTTCAGAAAGAGTCCCACTAACTCTTGCGCGAGCTCTGCGATGGTTTCATGCATGCTGCGTACATCCTCGCGGTTAGCCAGCATCAGCAGGGACGTAAAAGCTTGAGCGAGCAGCAAAGCATTGCTCTGACGCAGATAACCGCTATCCATCTCCCGCTGAAAATGTGTGGCGAGTACATCGAAAATGCGATTTTCTGCTTCACGGATTTGGGCAAGCTGCTCGGGATTCAGATACGCATCGGCTTCACGCATCATTGTTTCCGTATCGACATGTGAATGCTGCATCTTGGCTACTGCCACGCTGACGAGTCGCTCGTGCAGCGTGCCTGGTTCCCCTAAACGCAGTGCCGTTTGCTCCATTCCCATCGCCATCATACGGGTAATTGCTACAGTGAACAGCTCAGGCTTGCTGGAAAAATGATAATAGATCGATGCTTTGGTAACGTTGCATAACGAAGCAATCTGCTGAAGAGAAACGGCTTCATACCCGTATTCCATAAACAGCCGGGATGCTGTCAATAATATGCTGGAGTACGCAGACGTCTGGTCTGTTCCCGCTTTGGGTCTGCCTGGAGCACGCGTCGTGCTTGTATCTTTTGCTGGTTTTTTGCTCATGAACACCGACCTCTTTTTTGGATGAAATAAGCTACATCATAATATACATAAAATTAGGGATTGCAAAATTAACCTTCCGGTATATATAATTAACTCAATTATAGTATGACCCATGGTTCATTTCTATACTATGACATGAATTCAGGGCTATTTTAATCAAATGCCTGCTTGACATTAAACAAAACTAGGGAGATGAATAGACCATGCAGGAAGGTTCAGGTTATGGCCGCTTTGTAGCGGGCAAACGAAGTAAATGGGTTACACTGCTCGTATGGATTATCATTGCGGTTGTGCTTGGTATGGTGTGGCCAGCAGTAGGTGACCGCGAGACGAACAATGCACAGGATCTGAGTGATTCGAAACCATCCGTTCAGGCCGCTGCACTGGCGAAAAAAGAATTCCCTGGCGGTGAGGGCCTACCAGCACTTATCGTCTGGCGTAACCCTGCGGGCCTTACTGATGATCAGATACAACAGATTCAGGCTTTAAGCGAACGGCTGGACCAGGACCCGGTGGAGCAGCAGCAGTCTGTCGTGCCACTGTATCAGCTTCCTCCGCAAGCGCTCAAGGGGCAGCTCTCGGAGGACGGCAGCACCATCGTTATGCCGCTGTTCTTCAATAAGAATGCCGATTCCGAACAGCTGAAGGCAGGCATCGAAGGGCTGGAGGAAAAGACAAAAGCCATCTTCGGCATGAATCCGTTTGATACAGCTATCGATAATGAAAGCAAGCTGATTGCCCGTGTTACGGGGCCAGTCGGCATCTCCATTGATGCAAGTGGATTGTTCTCCTCTGCGGATGTGTCTTTGCTGATTGCAACCGTCGTGCTTGTGCTTGTCCTGCTGCTCTTGATCTATCGCTCACCGGTACTGGCGATTGTCCCGATCATTGCGGTTGGCTTCGCTTATATGGTCACCAGTCCGATTCTCGGATTCATGGCCGATCAGGGCTGGATTACGGTCGATGCACAGTCCATCTCGATTATGACCGTATTGCTCTTCGGAGCCGGAACAGATTACTGTCTGTTCATGATCTCCAGATACCGTCAAATTCTGTACCATGAGCCGGACAAAAAGAAAGCTATTTTCCAGGCAATCACCGGTTCATCCGGCGCGATTGCCATGAGTGGATTTACGGTTGTTGCCGCTCTGCTGGTGCTGCTGCTGGCTGAGTATGGGGCATATCATCGTTTTGCCGTACCGTTCAGTTTGTCCATCTTCATTATGTTTATCGCGAGTTTAACACTCGTTCCGGCATTGCTTGCGATCTTTGGACGGGGTTCGTTCTATCCATTTGTTCCACGTACACACGAGATGCAAGTAGAACGGGCGAAGAAAAAAGGTAAACCGGCACCAGCCCCACGCAAAGTCCGTGAAAGCTGGATCGGACGGATTGTTACAACCAAACCGTGGACGGTGCTGGCGATTACCATTGTGCTGCTCGGTGGACTGGCTTCTTTTTCAACCCAAGTGAAATTTACGTACGACTTGTTATCTTCCTTCCCGGAAAATGTACCTTCCCGCGAAGGCTTCAAGGTTATTGGTGAGCAGTTCTCCCAAGGCGAGCTGGCCCCGGTCAAAGTGATCGTGGATGCTGGCGGCAAAGAGACTGAGCTGAAAGATCGTCTTGAATCACTCGATTATATTAGCAAGGTAAGCGATGCGCAGCAGGGTGCGGTGAATGCCAATATTACGGCGTATGATGTGGAATTTAATCTGAATCCGTACTCGATGGAAGCAATGCAGCATATTCCCGATCTGCGTGCTACAGCAGAAGGGGCATTGAAGGATGCTGGAGTAACGAATGCAGCAAATCAGGTCTGGATTGATGGGCAGACCGCTGAGCAATATGACATTGAAGTTGCGGGCGAGCGGGATGCCAAAATCATTATCCCGGTGGTCATCGGTCTGATCACCTTGCTGCTGCTGCTCTACCTGCGTTCCATTGTAGCTACCGCATACCTGATTGCGACCGTTGTACTTTCGTATTTTTCCGCACTCGGTCTGGGCTGGATTATCATCTACTACGGGCTCGGCGCAGAGGCAATTCAGGGTGCAATACCGCTGTACTCCTTCGTCTTCCTTGTGGCACTGGGCGAGGATTATAACATCTTTATGATCTCAAGCATCTGGCAGAAGCGCAAAACGATGCCGCTTCGTCAGGCGATCAGGGAAGGTGTTGGCGAGACGGGCTCGGTGATTACCTCGGCGGGTCTGATTCTGGCCGGTACATTCGCCGTGCTGGCGACCTTGCCGATTCAGGTGCTGGTACAGTTCGGCATTATTACTGCCGTAGGTGTGCTGCTGGATACGTTCCTGGTTCGTCCGTTTATGGTGCCAGCAATTACAGCGCTGCTGGGCAAATGGGCTTTCTGGCCAGGCAAGTATATGCCGGTTGCAGAGCAGCAAGAAAAGAAACAAACCCGATCCATGTAATACAGGAGAGGGGCAGATGGACGGTGGGGCTTCATGCCCGTGGTCCATCTTTTTTTTCCAGTGGAAGAGGCTTGGGAATGGATGTTTGAGATGGAATGGATAAGCTGGTAAAAAATGCGCAGAAACGCCGTGGTGACGGTATTCTTTGGGAGCGGAAGGTTTACTCGACCGGGGGTTATAGGACATAATAGAGGAAGCGTCGGCTACGGGCAGACGGACAAGTTCACATCAATGGGGTAACCAGAGGAAGGATGAAAGCAAGCATGACGAACAAACTGAATGTGTATTTCAATCATGACGGCGGTGTGGATGATCTCGTATCGCTGTTTATGCTTTTGCAGATGGACAATGTACATGTAACCGGTGTATCGGTCATTCCGGCAGACGGGTATTTGGAGCCGGCGACGGATGCGAGCCGTAAAATTATCGACCGTTTCGGAACGTATTCCGTTGAAGTATCCAAATCCAATTCCAGAGGCAAAAACCCGTTCCCACCAGCGTGGAGACTGCACTCGTTCTATGTAGATGCACTGCCTGTTCTGAATGAATCGGGCAAAATGGAAGCGCCGCTATCGGCTATTCCGGCACATCAGCATCTGATCGAGAAAGTTCGCAATACGGAAGGCAAAACACTGCTGTTGTTCACCGGCCCGCTGACGGATCTCGCACGTGCGCTGGACGAAGCACCAGACATCGAAGAGAAAATCGACAAGCTGGTATGGATGGGCGGTACGTTCGAGCGTGGTAACGTCGAAGAACCGGAACATGACGGTACAGCTGAATGGAACGTATTCTGGGACCCGGAAGCGGCATATCGCGTGTGGCAGAGCGGCATCCAGATTGATCTGGTTGCCCTGGAGAGCACGAACAAAGTACCTCTTACACCAGCTGTTCGTAACCGCTGGGCAGCAGAGCGTCGCTTCGAAGGTGTAGATTTCCTGGGGAACTGTTATGCAGGTTGTCCGCCACTCGTGTACAGTGAAACCAACTCCACGTATTATCTGTGGGATGTGCTGACAACGGCTTCCGTAGGTCGCGAGGACATCGTGAAGAAAAAAACCGTGAACTGCATCGTTATTCCAGATGGGCCAAGCCAAGGCCGCACGGTGGAGCAGGCAGACGGTCGTCCGGTGCAATTGGTCTATGATACTGACCCGGAAGCGTTCTTCACTTATATGACGGATTTGGGCAAAAAAGCTGCTCCGCAGCGCTACTAATGATCGGCAGCCGCAGAGCTGGCCTTGTATCATGACGAGCCATTATGAGTTGCAGATATTGATGGCAAAAAGACCTATCTACCATACGTAATCAACGAACGATACGCATTGTATAAAGGCAAAAAGTTAATAAAGCCGCAGGCAGTGTTCCAGTGATCGGGTAAATCCCGATGGGTTGGAACGCTGCCGTGCGGCTTTTTGTTCTAGATTTTAAAGCGGCTGATCAGTCCATTCAGCTCACTGGATAACACGCGCAGTGACTCGGCGGAGGCGCTGATCTCATCCATGGATTGCAGCTGCGTTTCGGCCGCCTGGGACACCTGCTGAATGCTGGATGAGGATTCCCGCGAGATATGCTCCATGTTTTCAATGGAGGCGGACACTTCTTCAGAGCTTGCTGAGAGTTGCTCGGACGCAGCAGATACCTCATGCAGGCGCTCGTTGATGGTCTCAATTCCGCTATGGATAGAGGAGAACGACTGACCGGCCTCCTGAACGACCGTCATGCCGGATTGCACCGCTGTTGTGCTTGCTGACATATGCTCAGCCAGTGCGGAGGTCAGACGGGTCATCTCGGCGATCAGTTCAGAGACATGCTGTGAGGATTGCTCGGATTCCCCCGCAAGCTTGCGCACCTCGGAGGCGACGACAGCAAAACCATTGCCATGCTCACCCGCCCGTGCCGCTTCAATGCTTGCATTAAGGGCAAGTAAATTCGTCTGGGATGCAATGTTTTGCATCAGCTGTGCCACCGATTCAATCTTACTGGAGTACTCGGCGAGCTCGGTAGTGGATGCTGCCATCTGTACATTAGCCTGATGAATAACGTCCATACTGCTGATCGCGGTGTCCAGCTTGGCCTGTCCTTGGATGGCATTATTCGTGGTCTGTTGTGACACGTCAGCCACTTGGGAAGACGAATGAGCGATATGCTGCATGCTGCGCGTAATCTCCTCCATGGCAACAGTGACCTCTCCAGCGCGAACAACCTGCTCGGAAGCCCCGTGTGCGGTATGATTGGTGTGTTCCGCAATGCGCTGGCTGGCTTCGGCTGTGGACTGTGAATACTGCGATACCCCTTCTGCGGCTTGAAGCAGGGAGTCCGAGCTTTGGCGAATACCTGTCATGACTTGCCGGGTATCTGTGACCAGATGTTTGAACTCGGAGGCAAGCTGGCCAATTTCGTCTTTGCGTGCCAGATCTACGTTGACGGTCAGATCTCCTTTGCCCACTTCGGTAATGAGCTTTTTTAGCTTCACCAATGGACGGGTCAGATAACGAGCAAAGATGTAAACCAGCAATACACCGAGCAGCACAATCACTAGCGCCGTCCAGATCATTGTAATGCGGTTGCGTGACATTAGCTCATAGACGGCTGTAGAATCGAGATCCGCACCGACCACGCCTAACATCTGTCCGTTCGCTCCATGGATGGGCACATAAGCTGTAATTGTTGCTCCATAATCCTCATCCCGTGTAAGCTCTCCACGTACCGAGGTATCCTGTGCAAAGGCTTGAAGCATGCCTGCATAATGCGTTTCCTCAAGTGTGCCATATGGCGAGAAATCATCCTCGGCCACATCTGGCGCGGCCCCGTCCACTACGTAATAATAGGACGCCTTTCCATTTTCCTCACGTGTCCCGAGGGTGTATAAATACTTGAGCCCATTGGCCTCACGCAGCTGACTGAGCTGCTTACGCAGCGTATCGTAATACGTCGTTTTGTCCTGCCCGGTGCTGAGCGGGGTGTACAGCGAAATGTCAATTAAAGCTGCTGCCCGTTCAGCCACCGCCTGGGCCTGCATCCCCATCGACTGTTCTACTAATTGTGCGGATGATCGATACATGGTAACACCCAGAATTGCACCTGCGGCTAACATCAAACATGAAAAAAATAAAAAAATGCGCATAAACAAGCTGTTCATCGTACGAATAGTTCCCCCTTGTATATGTAACTGTATCCTGTAACTAAGTTGAGAAATGGAACGCCTTTGCTAAATGTGCTTCAATGGGCTCTACCTGCTCAAATGAACGTCATGGCTTCGGGCGTATCGGACACTTCAGTGCTCATAATGGAAAGTAAAGTAATGGCTTCATATGGTTTATGTGTTCAATATGGCTTCGTGCTCAATGAGTGTTATTGGGATTAAGTACATCAGGTGTGCTTCGAGTGCTTTATATGCGCTCAAATGAACGTCAAATGCAACAGGTACTTCGAGTGCTTCATATGTGCTCAAATGCACGTCAAGTACTCTATCTACTCAAGTGGATGTCATGTGCTTCAAGCGTATCGGACACTTCATTAGTCAATGTGTATCGTACTCCAAGTGACGGATGTGCTTATTGCTCCATATCCTTTACGAGCTAATTGCGCTTTATGATCTCCAAGTGTTTCGTATGCTTTAGTGCTCAATGAATGTCAAGTGCATCAAGTGATTATGTGATGGATGTAATTTCGTGCTCTAAGTGCTTCGTGTGCTTTTGTACACAGTACCTTTATGTGCAACATTGTGTGCACCATGTACTCCTTAAGATGTGTTTGCATTTTAACGATTGCCTTACGTTTTGCCCAGACATATGCACGTTTCTTTTATGTATATATTCCTATTTATTTTATCGGCATAGGATGAACAAAGGATTATAGGGTGAGCGAGTGGGCGCTACAGTTTTGGAGTGATCTTCAATTATTCTAACGATCCCAGATGAGCTTATTTGGGCGATATGGGTGCTTCAGGAATTGTAACGATTCCCAGGAACCTTATTTCCCTAAAAACAATGATTAATATCCATTTTACCATGATTCTTCCCCAAATAAGCTTTCCTGAGACACTAGTCATGCGTTAAACCTGACATGAATAATCAGCAAAAAAAAGTGAATTTAGACTTCCAAACCATAAAAAAAT